>JAOUFM010000013.1 GCA_029858205.1 Deltaproteobacteria bacterium
CAGCCCGATTATCCCATAGTCGTCATAGTCAACGGAGGAAGCGCCTCGGCCTCGGAGATAGTCGCCGGTGCGCTTCAGGACAATAAGCGCGCCGTAATACTCGGCACGCAGACATTTGGCAAGGGCTCGGTGCAGTCGATATTCACGCTCTCCGATTCCTCGGCCATAAAGGTCACGACAGCGAAATATTACACCCCTTCGGGCGTGTCCATACAGGCAAAGGGCATTACCCCCGATATCGTCGTTAGCGACGGATACGAGGAATACTACGTGAAAGAGCGCGACCTTGCAAAGCATCTTGCTGCCGAAGGCGATAAAAAGTCGGAGAGCGTCAAGGGCGGTGTTGAGGAGCACATAAAGGCGCCTCCAAAGAAGAAGGACGGGGCAAAGGAAGACGAGGACGTCATGCTAAAGCGCGCCCTTGAGTACCTGAAAAGCTGGTATATATTCAAATCCATGAGCGAAAAGAAGGCTTCCTGAGGTCTTTTTCGTAACGGCATATGGGGCGGTTGATATCTAAAAAAAGCGCGAGGGCCCTAAAAACCCTCGCGCTTGTCTTTGTGGCGGTTGTTCTTGCCGCAGCGGTCTTCTACTGGAAGGCAAAGGGCGGCGGCATGGAGTACCCGGAGCCTATCGTTACGCCGCGCCCAGTGCCGATGCCGCCGGCGCCTTCGCCGGTAGTCATTGCTCCTCCCTCTCTTCCAATGTTCGTTATAGTAATAGACGACATGGGCACAAAGCTCTCCGAGATAAAGGAGATCATCTCCTTTGGCATTCCGGTAACAGTTGCCGTAATGCCATTTGAGAAATATTCGGCAGAGGTGGCAAGGCTCGCAAACGAAAAAGGGCTCGAGGTCATACTGCACATGCCAATGGAGCCAAAGGATGCGGCTGCGCATAGCCCGGGCTCTAACGCCGTTCTAACCACGATGACCGATAAGGAAGTCAGGGCCATGGTCAAAAGGTCCATAGAGGCCGTGCCGCATGTAAGCGGCTTAAATAACCACATGGGCTCCAAGTTCACGGAAGACGGCCCGAAGATGACGGCGGCGCTGACAGAGGTGAGAGACAAGGGGCTGTTCTTTCTCGACAGCCTTACATCGTCTGAGTCAAAGGGCATGGCCGTTTCAAGGGAACTTTCCATCAAGGCCGCGGAAAGAAGCGTATTCCTCGATAACTCGCTCGATAAGGAGTATATCAAGGGCCAGTTCTTGAAGGCCATAAAGATAGCCAAAAAACACGGCAGCGTTATCGTGATAGGGCACCCGCACAAGGAAACCCTCGAGGTTATTAAGGAAATGGCGCATGTCATAAGGGAAGAAGGCCTCGAGCCATCCAGGGTTTCGGACGTTGCCAGGTGAGATTCAACGTATAGTTTCTTTGCCAACAAAAATGCTTGACACGGAACGGCTAACCTGATATTATGACGCCGATTGTAACTATGGGGACGTCTTTCGCAATACATTTGCTCTTTGGCAAGGCCGTGAACTGAAAGTTTACCGGTTCGCGGCCTATTTTTTTGCTTAAGGCGCAATCCCCGCAGAATAATAAGGAGGTAGTAAATGGCAAAGGGAACAGTGAAGTGGTTCAACGAGACAAAGGGTTTTGGTTTCATCCAGCAGGAGTCAGGTGAGGACGTATTCGTTCATTACACGGCCATCCAGGGCGATGGCTTCAAGACCCTGAAGGAAGGCGAGCGCGTCGAGTTCGAGGTCGTGCAGGGCGCCAAGGGGCCTCAGGCCGCTAATGTTGTAAAAGCTTAATAAAAAGGTTTTATACAACAAAATAAAACCGGCCCTCCGCTGTCAGGCAGTAAAGACAAGGGGGCCGGTTTTTTCTGTGAATGGCCATGGCATTGGTAGTGCGGCGGCCTTGGGCTGTGTGTCGGTTCCAGTAATGGGGCCGTTTTTTTATGCCCGGCCAGGGGCGTAAGCTTATCCTTGTATTGGATGTAACATTTTGATATTATAATGCATTCGAGGCTCCGTAAGGCTGCGTTTCAGGGGCCGTTTTTGTTTTATCGTGGATATAAAAAAATATTTAGGCGATAAGGCTTCCGGCGTCAATGCTGCGCTAGAGAGGTTGCTGCCAAGGTCTTCGGATTTTCCGAAGAACCTTAATGCGGCAATGCGCTATAGCATGTTTGCCGGGGGTAAAAGGCTTCGCCCAGTACTCGTGCTTGCCGGGTGCGAAGCTGTTGGCGGCAACGCCGAGCATGCCATGACAACGGCATGCGCATTCGAGTGCATACACACGTACTCGCTAATCCACGACGATTTGCCGGCCATGGATAACGACGATTTAAGGCGCGGTATGCCGACGTGCCATAAGAAGTTCGACGAGGCAACCGCAATACTTGCCGGAGACGGCCTTTTAACGCTTGCCTTCGAGCTTATCGCCGCTACCGGTGGTGTAGACAAGGCAAGGCTTCTTGAAGTGACGAGAACGCTTGCAAGGGCCTCCGGGTACATGGGCATGATAGGCGGCCAGGTGCTCGATATAGAGAGCGAGGGTAAAGAGGTGACGTTTCCGCTCCTTGAGCAGATACACATCAGTAAGACCGGGGCGTTGATAGCCGCCTCTGTCAGGTGCGGCGCTCTCATAGGAGGCGCTGAGGGGCCAATCCTCGATAAGTTCACGAGGTACGGCGACGCAGTGGGGCTTGCCTTTCAGGTGGCAGACGACATATTGAACGTAGAGAGCACTGCAGAAGAGCTTGGTAAGCCGGTTGGCTCCGATGAGGCAAGAAAGAAGGCAACGTACCCGGCCCTTGTAGGTCTTAAGCAGGCAAAGGCCATGGCAGCGGAGCTTGTTGAAAAGGCCCTTGGTCATATTGAGGGTTTCGATGAGAGGGCAGAGCCGCTTAGGCTTCTTGCGAAGTACTCGATAGAGAGAAGAAAGTAGATTCCGCGCAGATGGGCAGCTTGCTTGAAAAAGTAAATTCTCCGGCAGATATAAAAGGCCTCTCGGTAGAGGAGCTAAACGCGCTCGCATCCGAGATACGCGCTTTTATGGTCGGCGGCGTGTCAAAGACGGGCGGGCACCTTGCATCGAGCCTTGGCGCGGTCGAGCTGACACTTGCCATGCATTACGTCTTTAACGCGCCGAAAGATAAGATCATCTGGGACGTCGGGCACCAGAGCTACGCGCACAAGATAATAACGGGCAGGAAGGACAATTTCTCAACACTTCGTAAAAAGGGCGGCATATGCGGTTTCTCGAAGCCCTCCGAGAGCCCTTATGATACCGTCATAACAGGACATTCCTCCACGTCCATATCCTCGGGGCTTGGCATGGCAACTGCCAGAGACCTTGCCGGAGGGGACTATGCCGTTATATCCATAATCGGCGACGGCTCGCTTACCGCAGGTGTGGCATTCGAGGGGCTAAACCAGGCAGGGCACTTAAAGAAGAACATGATAGTCGTACTAAACGACAACGAGATGAGCATATCGAAAAACGTCGGCGCTCTCTCGACCTTCCTTAGCAGAAAAATCACCGGACGCTTCGCTACCAACGCGAAGAAGGAAATAGAGAGAATCGCAAAGAGCATCCCTGCCATAGGAGATAAGCTTCTAAGTGTCGCCAAAAAGGCCGAGGAATCGCTTATAACGTTTTTTACCCCCGGCATGCTCTTCGAGGGCCTTGGCTTTCATTACGTAGGCCCACTGGACGGCCACGACACGGCCGCGCTTATCGAGGCCTTCAATGATCTAAAGGAAGTAAACGGTCCGATTCTCATGCATGTCATGACTACAAAGGGCAAGGGCTACGGGCCGGCTGAGAAAGACCCGCTTAAGTTCCACGGCATAGGCGCATTCGATGTTGCAACAGGCTCAACAAAGCCGTCCTTTGCGCTTACCTATACCGACGCATTCAGCGCAGCGCTTACCGAAATAGCGGAGAGAGATCCGAGGGTCGTTGCCATAACCGCGGCAATGCCCGAGGGCACTGGGCTTTCCAAATTCGCAGAAAGGTTCCCTGAGCGTTTCATAGATGTCGGCATTGCAGAGCAGCACGCGCTTACCTTTGCGGCAGGGCTTGCGAAGGAAGGCTACAGGCCCGTTGCCGCGATATATTCGACATTTCTTCAGCGCGCATACGACCAGGTCGTGCACGATATATGCATAGAAAATATTCCCGTTATCATAGCCATGGACAGGGCGGGAATCGTAGGCGCCGACGGCCCAACGCACCACGGGCTTTTCGATGTATCGTATCTAAGGCACATCCCCAATATGATAGTGGCAGCTCCGAAGGACGAGGCGGAACTGAGGAACATGCTCTGGAGCGCAACGCGCTATAAGTCTCCGGTTGCCATAAGGTATCCGAGAGGGGCGTGTAAGGGGAAAAGCCTTGTCGGGCCGTTTGTCGAGATAGTGCCAGGGAGCGCCGAGGTTGTGAGAGAGGGCTCCGATATCACCATAGCCGCGCTTGGCACGATGGTTACTCCGGCGCTCGAGGCTGCCGAGAGGCTCGCGACCATTGGCATAAAGGCCGAGGTCATAAACGCGCGGTTCGCAAAGCCACTTGATAAGGAGACCATCATAAGAAGTGTTGCATCCACAGGGCTCCTCGTGACAGTTGAGGAGAATGCCCTTGCCGGGGGGTTTGGGAGCGCGGTTCTTGAATTATTGTCAGATGAGAATGTCAAGATACGCGTCAAGAGGCTTGGCGCTGCCGACGTCTTTATAGAGCACGGCACGCAGGAAGAGCTTAGAAAAGAGGCAGGGCTCGATACAGAGGCAATCGAGGCGGCTGTAAAGGCCCTTATAGACGAAAGAAAAAGGCAGAGGATTACGGCATAGCGCTTTGTCTTTTGACGGCGCTGTGTTTTGCCGTTTGTGAGTTAAATAAAAAAACAATGGAAAGGAGCAGCAAGCTCGCGCTATGTTTGAGATACTTGAAAAAAAGGAACTTGCGCACAGGGTCTATCTATTCAGGCTACTCGCGCCAAAAATTGCGGAAAAGAGAAAGGCCGGGCAGTTTGTCATATTGAGGCTAAACGAGCACGGCGAAAGGATACCGCTCACGATAGCGGATTCCGACGTCAAGGTGGGAAGCATTACCATAGTCGTGCAGGAGGTCGGCAAATCCACGACCATCCTTTGCGGCATGGAAAAGGGCGATAAGATACTCGATGTCGTGGGGCCGCTTGGCATGCCCACACATATAGAGAATTACGGAACTGCGGTTTGTGTTGGCGGAGGAATCGGCAATGCCGTCACCTTCCCCATCGGGCGCGCGCTTAAGGACGCGGGATGTAACGTAATCTCCATAATAGGCGCAAGGACAAAGAACCTCCTTATACTCGAGGAAGAGATGAAGTCGGTAAGCCACACGCTCCACGTTACCACAGACGATGGCAGCTACGGACATCACGGCTTTGTCACTAACGTGCTCCAGGGGCTCATAAAGGAAGGGCTTAAGATAGGCATAGTGCTGGCAGTAGGGCCGGTGCCCATGATGAGGGCCGTTGCCGAGGTCACGAGGCCGCATGGCATACACACGATGGTCAGCCTCAATCCAATCATGGTAGATGGCACGGGAATGTGCGGCGCATGCAGGGTTACTATTGGCGGTAAGAACCAGTTCGTGTGCGTGGATGGCCCTGAGTTCGACGCCCATCAGGTGGACTTTGCAGAGCTTATAGGACGTAACAGGAGCTACCTTAAGGAAGAAAGAACGGCCGTCGAGGGTTACACGTACCACGAGGGCGAAAGATGCTATGAAAAAGGAGGTTCCAATTAAGGCGTATGGACCCGAAAGAGATTAGAGAGAGAATGAAAATCCCCAGGCAGCCCATGGGGGAGCAGGACCCGCACGAGAGGACCAGGAACTTCTACGAGGTTCCGCTCGGGTATACGAAGGAACAGGCAATCGAAGAGGCAAAGAGGTGCATACAGTGCAAGAAGCCGCTTTGCGTGGACGGTTGCCCCGTTAACATCGATATCCCGTGGTTCATAGGGCTCATAGCGGAAGGCAAGTTCGTGGAGGCAGCGAGGAAACTTAAAGAGACAAACGCGCTTCCTGCTGTTTGCGGGCGCGTATGCCCGCAGGAAGACCAGTGCGAGAAGGTCTGCATCATAGGCAAGAAGGCCGAGCCCGTATCTATCGGCAGGCTCGAGCGCTTTGCAGCCGACTTCGAGCGCGAGCACGGAGAGGTAAGCATCCCGGTCATCCCCAACTGGAGCGGCAAGAAGGTTGCTGTCGTAGGCGGCGGCCCGGCAGGGCTCACAATTGCAGGCGACATGGTGAAAAAAGGCCACAGGGTAAAGGTATTCGAGGCCCTTCATAAGGCAGGTGGCGTGCTCGTTTACGGCATACCTGAGTTTAGGCTTCCAAAGAAGATAGTTGAGTCAGAGGTCGATTACGTAAAGCGCATGGGCGTTGAGATAGAGTATAACTCTGTAATCGGAAAAATCGACACCATAGACGAGCTTCTCTCTAACGGATACGACGCGGTGTTCATAGGCTCTGGAGCCGGGCTTCCGTACTTCATGAACATCCCCGGAGAGAACCTTGTTGGCGTTTACTCGGCAAATGAGTTTCTCACCCGCGTTAACCTCATGAAGGCGTACCAGTTCCCCGAGTACGATACGCCGATTATCAAGGGTAGAAGAGTCGTTGTCATAGGCGGCGGCAACACGGCCATGGACGCTGCAAGGACGGCCTTAAGGCTCTGCCCTGAGCAGGTAAGTATCGTGTATAGAAGGTCAAGGGAAGAGATGCCTGCAAGAATAGAGGAAGTGCATCACGGCGAGGAGGAAGGGCTCAACTTCGAGCTCCTTACCAACCCGACGCGCTTTATCGGGGACGCGGAAGGCCGCCTGACGCACATCGAATGCGTGAGGATGGAGCTTGGTGAACCAGATGATTCGGGCAGGAGAAAGCCTGTAGTTGTGAAGGGCTCGGAGTTCAAGATGGAGTGCGACGTGGCGATTCTTTCAATCGGCAACGGCGCGAATCCTCTTATTCCGCAGACCTCGCCGGATATAAAGGTCAATAAGTGGGGTAACATCACCGTTAATCCGGATAACGGGCGCACAAGCAAGAAGGGTGTCTTTGCCGGAGGCGATATCGTTAGAGGCGGCTCTACCGTTATTCTTGCCATGGGGGACGCGAGAAAGGCCGCGAACTCCATGCACGAGTACCTCACTACAGGGGTCTGGTAAGCGATGCCCGAACCGTTTATTTCCCGCGTGAGGGACTTTATAAGCCGTAACAGGGTGCGGCTCTCCTTTATCGTATTCATACCATGCATCATCGAGGACGTGTACGACGGCTTTGCGGTGAGGAACTTCCTCACCGCAGATGACCCGTTTGGGCTTGCCGCATTTATCTTCGTCCTTTTCGGCATATATATGCGAAGCTGGGCAGCCGGGGTGCTTATAAAGGGTAAAAAGGTAGCGATGACAGGGCCGTACGCGCTCACCAGGCATCCGCTCTATGTGGGCAGTTTCTTCATCGCGCTCGGGTTTTGCATGCTCTTTGGGGATTTGAAGGACTTTATCGTGTTCTTTGCCGTCATTCTCCTTTTATATATCCCGACCATCAGGCACGAGGAAATGATAAATTCGAATAAGTTCAAGGACGAGTGGGCCGCGTACGCGAGAAATACATGGCTATTCTTCCCGAAAAGGTTTCCGAGAAACGTCCTTGGCGCGTGGAACCTCTCGCAGTGGCTAAAGAACAAGGAGTACATGGCGGCCTCTGCCTCAATTGGCGGGCTTGTGCTCTTTTATATCCTAAGGGTTTATATCGTAAAGTAATCCCCCAATCCTGTTTTCCGTTGCCAAGTCTTCTCCGGTGTGGTAAGTAAGATAAAGACGGAGGCTCGTTTGTGAGCGGAAAAAAGAAAAAAATCCTGTTCCTTTGCGTTGGCAACACCTGCAGAAGCCAGATGGCCGAAGGCTTTGCCCGCACGTATGGCGCTGGCTTCTTCGAGATAAGGAGTGCGGGTACCTCTGCCGCGGGTGTGGTCAATAAGGCCTCCATAGCCGCGATGACAGAAATCGGCATCGACATATCCAAACAAACATCAGACCAGCTCGAGGACGACATGCTCGATTGGGCGGATGTGGTGGTGACGCTTGGCTGCTGCTCCGCTAAGGAGGTGTGCCCAGTGAGCTTTAAGGGCGAGATGCATGACTGGGACATAGACGACCCGCTTGGAAGGCCGTCTGAGGTGATGCGGAGAGTAAGGGACGACATCGGTCGGCGCGTAAAGGAACTCCTGGAAAGGCTTCGTAAAGATGGCTAAGGCCAAAGCAAAATCGACCATACTCGTTGTTGACGACGAGGCCGACATATTACGGCTTCTTTCCTTTAACCTCGAGAAGGCCGGGTTTTCAGTTATAAAGGCAGCGGACGGCCCTGAGGCATTGAAGCTTGCCGCTAAGAAAAAGCCCGACCTCGTGCTTCTTGACATAATGCTTCCTGATATGGAAGGCACCGAGGTGTTAAAGCGCCTTAAGGCCAACGCGCAGACCGCTGCGATGCCGGTACTCATGCTTACGGCAAAGGGCGAGGAAGTGGATAGAATACTCGGCTTCGAGCTTGGCGCAGAGGATTACATAACAAAGCCTTTTAGCCCAAGAGAGGTCGTGCTTCGCGTAAAGGCCGTGCTAAAGAGAGGGCAGGGCGGCGACGAAGATACTTCTGAAAGTGCAAAGACGCTTTGCTTTAAGGAACTCACAATCGACGAAGAGCGCCACAGCGTCATGGTCGGAAAGCATAAGCCTGTGTTGACCTCAACCGAATTCAAGCTCCTAAAGACCCTTATAGGCGGTAGGGGGCGCGTCTTTAGCCGCGATACGCTGCTTGACAGGGCATGGGGCACGGATACGTTCGTTACGCCCCGTACGGTGGACACGCATGTGAGAAGGCTAAGAGAGAAACTTAAGACAGCAGGCAAGTACATCGAGACAATCAGAGGCGTTGGGTACCGCTTTACCGAGGAGGAGTAGAAGGTGAGAGAGAAGGCGATACTCGAGGCCATAGCCTCGGAGCTCCAGACAGGTGTGATAGCCCTTGATAAGGGCGCCAAGGTGCTCTTTGCCAATCCGTTCTTCAAAAAATCGTTTTCAATAAAAAGAGACATAACGGGAAAAAACCTGAGGGACGCGCTTGGCGAAAACGATTTTGTCCTTGCCGTCGAGGCCGCGCTAAAGGGCAAGGCGAAGAAGACCGATGCCGGGCTTACCGAGATAACCGAGGCAGGGCGTTCATTCAAGCTTCGCATGGTACCTGTGAAGGTTCCGGTAAAGGCGAGAAAGGACTTGAACCTTATCGTGTTCCTTCGCGACATTACCGAGGAAAAGCTCGTCGAGGCAGTTAAAAAGGACTTTGTCGCAAACGTCTCTCACGAGCTTAGGACGCCGCTTGCAAGCATTAAGGGGTGCGCAGAGACGCTACTTGACTCCGGTGTCGACGATAAAGAGACATCGAAAGAGTTTCTTCGCATAATAGACAAGAACTCAACGCGCATGTCGCGCCTCATAGAAGACCTTCTGATACTTTCGAGGATAGAGTCGCAGCAGATGCCGCTTTCCCTTGAAGTGTTAGACCTTGGCGAGATAGCCTCTTCCATAGCCGACGGCTTTGATAAGCAGGCAAGGGACAAGGGCGTTAAGTTCACGACAAAGATATCGAGGCCGCTGCCGCGTGTAACTGCAGACAGGGTAAGGGTCGAACAGGTGGTCGTTAACCTCCTTGATAACGCGATAAAGTACACGCCGTCGGGAGGAACTGTTGAGTTAAGCGTTGCTGCCGCAAGCGGCAAGGTGCAGGTCGACGTGAAAGATACGGGCATAGGCATACCAAAGGCCGACATGCCGCGCATCTTTGAGCGTTTCTACAGGGTCGACAAGGCCAGGAGCAGAGAGATGGGCGGCACGGGGCTTGGCCTTGCGATAGTGAAGCATATCATACAGAGCTTAAACGGCAAGGTCTGGGTCGAGAGCGCTCCGATGAAGGGTTCCACTTTCAGCTTTGCGCTAAAGTCAGCAAAGTAGGGGGCATCGTGGGCTTATTTGACGTAGTTCTGTTTTCTCAGCACATTAGTGTGGCAGAGGCCGGAATATCCATTGGTTCGCGTAAAATTGCCTTTGCCGACATTCTTGGCATAAAGATCTATAAGAGCCGTTTTCTTTATCAGATAGGTCGGAGGTTCCCATGTGCTTTATTATGCCTTCGCGGCGGGAGTCTGGCATATATCGATAGATATTCGAAGCTCGATGGATATAAGACGAAAAGTTACGGTGATGCGTACATGGACAGGTTTGCCGGATTTTTTACCGCTATGGAACTTTTGGAGGCCAGAGCCGTTAACAGGCGTAAAGAGGTGGCCGACTGGTTTCCCTGGAGGATGATTGCGCCAGGGATAATCCTGCAACCGGTGTTGTTTATATTGTTTTCCGTTAGCGGTGTTGGCGGTAATGCCGGAACCGGTAATGAAGCCGATAGTTTTTTTGCCGTCATGGGTGTGGTGCTGGTGGTATGCTTAGTCATGACAGTGTTCGGTTTTTTTTGGGATAGGCACGCTCGTCAAAAGGCCTGGCAGTAACATCCTAAGTTCCCCAATACTTTCTTTTATGCCTCCTGCCGTAAGGTAGACTCAAGGCAATATTGCATTGTATATGTTATCGTAGGTGCTGTGTCACGCCAAGTGGCGCGGCACATAATCTTAACGTCCCCGTAATATTCCCGTAACACTGTCTGTCTATAATTCTTCCAACAAAATGAGAGGAGGAATTAATAGCATGCAGACAAGAGTGACTGCAAGGACGAGAGAGGAAGACTCGGGATGCCCGTACAGGGCTGTGAACGAGGGTGGCCGTCAGGTGTGCGGCGTAAGCAAGGGTACGGATGGAAACGCCCTTTGGATGACCGCAAGATGCCTTGGCCCTGACTTCGACGAGTGCCCGGCTGTGCTTGCCAGGCTTCTCATGGGAAGAGCGGCATAAGGGCCCTGTAAAATCAAAAAACCTGAAATAGGGGATAATAATGAAAAACAGTAAGACCATGATAAAAGGAGGAAGTTTTATGATAAGACGTTTTGTCGTTTGTGCCGCTATCATGGCGGCTGTATTTGTTTATGCTGTGCCCTCGGAGGCAGCGTTTAGTGTTACGGACAAGGACGGTAATGAGCTTACGCTTGGCGTAAGCCTGCAGCTTCAGTACCGCGAGGTCAATCCCGCTGCAGGGCAGACAACCGATGAGGCCTTCGTAAGAAGGTTCGAGGTCTCTGCCGATACGAAGTTGAATGCCGGCTGGGGCGGAAAGCTGGTCGTTGATTTCGGCAAGGCATCCGGGGATAACGAAGTTACGCTAAAGGAGGCCTATGTGTCCTATACCGGCTTCGACGGGCTGGATATAAAGTTCGGGAACGCGTACTTTCCGTTCTCGAGGGAGGTTAACACCTCTTCGAAGAGGCAGCAGTTTGTCGAGAGAACGTTTCCAGGCGACCATGATTACGGCACGCCGGAGCGTAACCTCGGGCTTCATGTGGATGCGAAGCTCCTTGGCGGCAAGATAAGGCTTGCGGCCTCGGGTGCCAGCGCATCCATTGACCCGGACAATAAGAGGCTCGACTTCGACTCTCCGGTCGTTAAGGAGGCTGATTTTAACGAGGGCTCCATGGTCGGCGCCAGGGTGGATTTTCATCCGTTTGGGGAGTTAAAGCTCGCGCAGGGCGATTTTGACGGCGCTCTTAAGGCAACAATCAGCGCGGCCGCCTTTTCATGGAATAACGACGGAGATAAAAACACCTATACCAGCGCAGTTACTCTTGCATCCACGTCTACGACGAAGTTCGATGTTGATTCGGTCGATGCCTTCGAAGTAAGCGGCGCGTTCAGGTTCAAGGGGGTTTCCATAGACGCCGAGTATAACGAGTTTAAGGCAAAGACAGTGGCCGACTTCGCCAATACCGGCGGCATATTCCTTAGAGGCGAGACCACGCTCACTAACAGTATGATAAAGGGCGGGTATATGGTCTTAAAGGACAGGCTCGAATTGGTGGCCGGAATAGAGGCGCAGGACGCGGATAATTACAAGGCCAAGTGGAAGAGAACCTCCTACGGCGCCAATTGGTTTTTCAATAACCACAACACCAAGGTGCAGCTCACCCTGGTGGACAATAAGAACGTGGACGGCGTAAAGCGCGCGGACGCAAAAGAGACCTTTGTGCAGGCGCAGTACGTGTTCTAAGCAGAAATGTAATGCGTTCGTAACGTGGTTGTAACATTCGCGGGTTATCGTTACCGTCAAATACGGCGATAATAACACGAAACCCAAAGGAGGGTAGAACATGCTGGACAGACTGATACCGAAAAACGAAAACTTTTTTATATGCTTTAGCGACGCTGCCGAGAATATACTTAAGGGCTCGAAGCTCCTTCAGGAGATGATAGCCTCGGGCACGGCCTCGGAAGAGGGCAGGATAAAGGTAAAGAACATCGAGCACGTGGGAGATAAGATCACTCACGATACAGTGCTGATGCTAAATAAGACCTTTATCACTCCCATAGACAGAGAGGATATCTACGCCCTGATATGCGCGCTCGACGACGTCATGGACTTTCTCGACTCGGTCGCCGATAAGTACGCGCTCTATAAGCTTGGCAGCCCAACGCCGCAGGTCCTTAAGCTTGCCGACATAATAGTCAGGGCAGCGGATGAGGCCGTTAGAGGGGTAGCCCATTTAAAGAAGCTTGACGCGAGCGTTAATCGAAGCTGCATAGAGCTTAACAGCCTCGAGAACGAAGCAGACAGGGTATCGAGGGATGCCATAGCCGAGCTCTTCGAAACGGAGAAGGATCCGATACAGCTCATAAAGTGGAAGGAAATATACGAAACCTTCGAGAACGCCGCCGACAGGTTCGAGGACGTGGCCAACATACTTGAGGGCATAGTCCTCAAGCACGCGTAAGGGGGGATGCGATAATGGATCCTTTCGTACTTATCGTAATAGTCGTAGCGGCCGCGCTACTCTTTGATTTTGCCAACGGCTGGAACGACTCGGCAAACGCCATAGCCACGGTTGTCTCTACGCGCGTATTGTCGCCGTTTAAGGCTGTGCTCCTTGCCGGCGTTCTTAACTTCATAGGTGCGCTTCTCTGGACAAATGTGGCAAAGACAATCGGCGGCGGGCTCGTCGAGCCAGGCATGGTAACGCAGACCGTAGTACTTGCCGCGATGCTTAGCGCTTTTGTATGGGTTGCGGTCATGACATTAGCCGGCCTGCCTATAAGCGGTTCGCATTCATTAATAGGAGCAATCGTCGGTACTGCGCTATTTTCGCATGGATGGGATGTTGTGCAGATGGGCGGACTAAAGAAGGTCTTTTGGGCGCTTCTTATCTCTCCGATAGCGGGGCTTGTCCTCGGCTTTGCTATCATGGCGATTATCATGCACATATTCAAGCGAACGCCGGCGTCCATGGTCAACAGGTTGTTTGGCAAATTGCAGCTCGTTTCCGTAAGTTTCATGGCGCTAAGCCACGGCACCAATGACGCGCAAAAGGTCATGGGTGTTATCACCATAGCGCTATTTAGCGGCGGCTATATAGCCACGATAGATGTTCCATTGTGGGTAAAGATAGCATGCGCCGTTACCATGGGGGTTGGTACAATGGCAGGAGGGTGGAGGGTCATAAAGACCATGGGAATGAAGCTTTCGAAAATACAGCCTGTGCACGGCTTTGCCGCAGAGACAGCGGCGAGTATCGTGCTTATCGGCGCGGCGCACCTTGGCGCTCCCGTGAGCACCACGCACACAATAACGTCCTCCATAATGGGGGTTGGCGCAACAAAGAGGCTCTCCGCGGTCAAGTGGGGCATAGGCATGAAGATAATATATGCCTGGATATTCACTTTGCCTGCTTGCGGTATTCTTGGCGGCGTTATATACTATATACTCAAAGGGTTTGTCGGCGAGTAACTGTATTTCGACAGCCGGTTTCAGGAAGGCCCTTTTAAGAAAAAGGGCCTTTTTTATTTTATATTATCTTACGCCATGTCTATCATCGAAGCCAAGGGGCTTGTAAAAAAATATAACGGCACAGAGGCCGTGCGCGGAGTTTCGTTCTCGGTTAAAGAGGGCGAGACCTTCGGCTTTCTAGGCCCAAACGGAGCCGGAAAGACCACGACCATAAACATCCTCTGCACGCTCCTTGCCCAGACCTCGGGTACGGCAACGGTAAACGGTTTCGATACCCTTAAAGAGGCGCACGGGGTGAGGAGCTCTATCGGCCTCGTATTTCAGGAAGTAACGCTCGATAACGAGCTCACTGCCGAAGAAAACCTGATGTTCCATTCCTATCTCTATAATATGGACAAGCGCATGAGCATGGCGCGAATCGACGAGCTCTTCGAGGTCATCGGGCTTTCTTCGAGACGACATGACCTTGTTAAAACATTTTCCGGCGGTATGAAAAGAAGGCTTGAGCTGGCAAGAGGCCTGCTACACAGACCAAAGGTGTTATTTCTTGACGAGCCGACGCTTGGCCTAGATCCGCAGACAAGGAACCATGTCTGGGAGTTCATACGCGACCTTAAGAAGAAGGAAGGCTCTACGATATTCATGACGACACATTATATGGACGAAGCCGAGGTCTGCGACAGGATTGCCATTATCGACAGCGGGCGTATAATCGCCCTTGATACGCCAGAGGGCCTAAAGCGCGCGCTTAAGGGCGATACGATATACATAAAGACCTCCGACGACGCTACCGCGCTTCGCGAGATAGAGAGTAAGCTCGCGTTAAAGCCTCTGAAGCTCGAAAGCGGGCTTGCCGTAATGGTCGAGGCTGGAGAGAGCTTTATCCCGAAGCTCCTTGGCGCTGTTTCTGTGAAGGTGGCGTCTGTGAGCCTTAAGAGGCCGTCCCTTGACGAGGTGTTTTTGAGCCTTACCGGAAAAGAGATACGCGACTCTGAGAATTCGGCTGCCGCAAGGCCGCAAAGAAGGGTGCATTCGGACTGATGTTTGGCACGCGGGCTATGTACGTGATAGTGGCGCGGGATTTTAAGCGCTTCTTTCGCCAAAAGGGAAGGCTTGTTACAACCCTTGCGAGGCCGCTACTCTGGCTATTTCTTGTCGGTCTCGGGCTAACCAAGATAGTCAACACGAACGATGGCACAAGCTATTTGCAGTTTATTTTGCCGGGTGTCATCGGCATGACCATACTATTTAGCTCCATATTCTCGACCATATCTGTTGTGTGGGATAGAGAGTTCGGTTTCTTACGAGAGATGCTCGTAGCCCCTGTCTCGAGGTTCACAATCGTTGCCGGAAAGCTCATGGCAGGCACCGGGCTCTCGCTTTTTCAGGGCATGGCGCTCCTGGTCATTGCGCCGTTCATAGGAATTACCGTTGGGCTAAAGGCAGCGGTTGCGATGTTCTTTCTCATAGCGCTCGTGGCCCTTGCCATAACAGCCCTTGGGCTTTTCATAGCAGCGAGGCTTAATTCCCTCGAGGGCTTTAACGTCATCATGAACTTTATCGTGCTGCCGATGTTCTTTTTAAGCGGCGCGCTGTATCCTCTAAGCACGCTCCCTGCAGCCCTTAAATACCTGACATTTATAAACCCCCTTACTTACGGCGTGGATGCCTTTAAGCACGTGCTCCTTACATCAGGCGGCGGCGCTGCCCTTACGGCAGAGCTGCCGCTTTACGTCGATATAGCGGCCCTTGCCGGGTATGCGGCAGTGATGATAGTGCTCTCGGCATGGTCGTTTGAGAGGAGGTAGCACAGTGGGCGAGGGCGTGTTATATGTGGTGGCAACACCGATAGGCAACATGGATGACATGACGCCAAGGGCTGTTAGCGTGCTCGGCGAAGTAGACTTAATAGCTGCCGAGGACACAAGGCACACGAAAAAACTTCTTTCCCATTTCGGCATAAAAACGCCTGTTACGAGTTACTTCGAGCATAACGAGATACAAAAGGCCGAAGAGCTTCTTAGAAAATTAAAGGACGGTAAAAGCATAGCCCTTGTGACCGACGCAGGCACCCCTGGCATATCGGATCCGGGGTTCAGGCTCGTAACCCTTGCCTCAGAGGGCGGCATAAAGGTCTCTCCTATACCCGGAGCTTCGGCCCTTGCCGCTGCGCTTAGCGTATCCGGGCTGCCAACGGATTCCTTTACCTTCAAGGGTTTTTTGCCTGCATCGAGTGAAAAGCGCAGGAACGCGCTAAGGCCGCTAAAAGACATAGAAACGACTTACATATTCTACGAGAGCGCCAGAAGGATTGTCGAGACGCTAGAAGACATGCTCGAAACGCTTGGCAACGTGGACGCGGTAATATGCCGCGAGTTAACAAAGGTCTATGAAGAGGTGATACGCGGAAGCGTTGGCGAGCTTTTAAAGGGGCTTAGAGATAGAGAGTTAAAGGGCGAGGTAACGCTTATAGTGAGGACAGCGGCGCCTCCGGAGGCAGGGGAGATTGATGTAAAGGCCTCTCTTGAAAGATTTTTCAAGGCAGGGCTTTCTCTAAAGGACGCGGTCAAGGCCGCAACCGATGAGACAGGGGCTAAAAAAGGCGATGTATATAAGATCGCATTGACGATGAAAGGAGACGGTTAGAGATGGCTTCGAAAGGACAGGGTAAGCTTGGAATAGGGGTAAGGATAATCATAGGGATAATAGTTGGCATAGCGGCCTTTGTTATTTTCCTGTATTTTGGCGGCGCAAAGTACATGCAGAAGTTCGGCAAGAAGACCGAGGAGGCCGGGCAAAAGCTCGAGGTTTACGAAAAAGAGGTAAGGGAAAAGGCCGAAAAGGCCAAAGAGGCCGTGACCGAGACCGCAAGCGAGACAAAGGAAAAGGTTACCGAGACGGCAGGCAAGGCAAAAGAAGCCGTTACCGGAACGACCGGCAAGGCAAAGGAAGCGGTAGACAAGACGCTGGATAAGGCGAAGAAGTAGGCGTTATTTTTCCTGGTACAGTTTGACCTTGAAGGGAAGCGCCATATCGACGGCGTCCGTGCCGATATAGAGTTCGTCGATGGTTAGTCCGGCCTCCATGCCGAGGGCCTCCTTAGATAATCGTTCGAAGACGAGCAGCCGTTTTACCGATGCCCCCGGTGGTATGGTTATGTCGCTATCAAAGTAGAGTCCGCGTATCTCGCTCATCGCAGGCGTTGGGGATTCTTCGCTGTAGAGTTTCGAAAGGATATCGTATATGGCGGTGTAGTCCGATGGTCTTATGTAATTGCCTATTTGCGTTCTAAGGTGCGTATAGTTTGGTTTGTAAATGAAGGGTTTTGAGGATTTATTTGTTATCTCGAACTCGACGAACATGAAAAAAAGACTGTTTAGCGCGGCAAATGCCTTTTTTTCGAGTTGTCTGTCGTTTGGCAGGACGCTCTTTGCGCTGAGCCTGATGCGCTTGTTTTCGAAGCTGGCTGCGTTGCCGCTCGCATTGAATCCCTCGACATTTAGCTCTATCGGTACAAGCACGAAGTGCGCGAGTAGCGGCGCTTGCGCTGTCTTGCTGCCGGCGCACCCGCTTGTAATGGCAGCGGCAATGAGCGCGATTACTGTCTTTTTAAGTGTTACGAAGCGGTTCTTTGCCATGATATTCGTCTATATTCCGTATTTTATGTCAAAGGAATCGAAGTCGCCAGAATACTCGCCGATGGCGACGTCGACCTTATCGACCCTTGCCGAAGGAGGCCCTTCCTCGCACCATTTGACGGTCTTTTGAACCGCGTCTTCCGGGCCCTCGAATACCGCCTCGACCGTGCCGTCGGGGAGGTTCCTTACCCAGCCGTGCACGTGATTGGCCTTGGCGGCCTTTACGGTATTGGCCCTGAAAAACACCCCTTGCACAAGGCCGCTTACTACGACGTGAGCTCGTATGAGCTTCATGGATTGAAGGTAACATAAAAAGAGTTTTTTAGCAATGCCACGGTTTTTTTCAGTGCAGCCATGCGATTGCGCCTTGCGCCGCGGTCTTTTCGGCTGTAGAATATAGACGAAGATGGAAGAAGATGTTCTTATCATAGGTGGCGGGCTTGCCGGGTGCGAGGCTGCGGCGCTGCTTTCGAGAGCAGGGGTAAAGGCGCGCCTCGTGGAGATGAAGCCTGTGAGGTTCTCAGAGGCCCACAAGATGGACGGCCTTGCCGAGCTTGTCTGCAGTAATTCTCTTAAGTCCGAGAGCATGGAAAATGCCTCCGGCGTTTTGAAGGCAGAGTTGAGGGCAATGGGCTCCATTCTCATGGAGGCTGCCGATAGAACACGGGTTGCCGCAGGAAAGGCCCTTGCCGTTGATAGAAGGCTTTTTTCAGAGTTTGTCACCGCCCGCCTCGATACCCTTGGCGTAAACGTCACCAGGCGCGAGGTAACCGGTCTTCCTGTAAAACGGCCGCTTATCATAGCCACAGGGCCGCTTACATCGCCTCCGATGGCAGAGGTCATAGAGGAGCTTACGGGCAAGGGCTCGCTTTATTTCTACGATGCCATAGCGCCGATAGTGTATGGCGAGTCCATAGATTTTTCTTCCGCCTTCATGGGCTCGCGCTACGGCAAGGGCGGGGACGATTACGTAAACTGCCCGCTTACAAAGGACGAGTACTATCTTTTCGTAAAAGAGCTCACTGCTGCCAGGACGGCGCCCGTAAGGGAGTTTGAGGAGAAAAAGTTTTTCGAGTCCTGCATGCCCGTTGAGGTAATGGCGATGCGCGGTGTCGATACACTTGCGTTCGGGCCCATGCGGCCAACCGGGTTTGTCGACCCGCAGAGCGGCAAGCGCCCATATGCGCTTGTGCAGCTTAGAAGGGAGGATAAGGGCGGGGCATTGTATAATGCCGTCGGCTTCCAGACGCGCCTTACTAACAGTGAACAGAAGCGCGTATTTTCGTTTATCCCGGCGTTAAAGAACGCTGAGTTCGCGCGCTACGGCAGCATGCACAGGAATACGTTTATAGATTCGCCGCGCCTTCTTACTCCGTCTCTTGAGCTTAAGGATAATACCGGCATATTTTTTGCCGGACAGATAACCGGGGTTGAGGGGTACGTTGAGAGCGCGGCAAGCGGCATTGCGGCAGGCATAGGCGCGCTTATGCGGCTAAGGGGCAGTGAGCCGCAGCCGTTTCCAGGAAAAACTCTGACAGGCGCGCTAATGTCGTATGTCACGGATGACGAAAAAAAGGATTTTCAGCCCATGAACGCCAACTTCGGCCTTCTCTCGGCCAATGCCATAAGGCGCGAGGAGGCCGGAGTTGCAGCCGTTCGGGCAGTTGAGGAATACAGAAAATTCTTGCAACTTTAGAGAGTATCTGTTAATTATAATGGTTATGGAAGCAAGAAAACAGGTGTTAATAAGCGCTTTAAAGGACCCTGATCCTACGGTAAAGCACGCGGCTGCCGAGGCCCTTGAGAAGCTCGAGCTTCGGACAAAGTTCCCGGCGCTTGAGCGTTTGATAGGCAGCGGTGAAAAGATAGAAAAGCTTCGCGCCATATACGCGCTTGCCGGGATGAGGGGGCCAAGCGTTTCAACGCTTCTGGCAAGGGCCCTTAAGGACGATATCGAGGACGTTCGGGCTGCTGCCGTAAGAACGCTTGCCGATTTAAGCGACCGCGCCGTGCTGCCGCAGCTTGTCGAGGCGCTAAAGGACCCAAGCGTCATAGTTGAAAGAGAAGTAATAGACGCGCTCATGCGCTTTACCGAGCCGCAGCTTGTCGGCCCATACATACATATGTTAAAGAGCAAGGATACAGGCGTAATAGAGAGGGCCATAGACGCCCTTGCCGTTTACGGCGATAAGAAGGCCGAGGAGGCCATGGTCTTTTATGCTACTAAGGGCACGGTAAGCATGAAGTGCAAGGCCATACGGGCCCTAGGGATGATGGAGCCATAGATAGGGCTCACACGGCGCGCTGCGTAGAATGTTAAAACCCCCGCCTCATAAGAGGCGGGGGTTTTTTATTAAAGAATATTACGCGGTTTAGGGCTACGCCCCTGCCGCTTCTTTTGCAACAAAGGCCCCTGCGTCGACGTTTCTTGCAAGCGGGTCCACCTGCGACACTATCGAGAGCGCTGCGTGCGCGTTTTCCGACAGGTCCGTTTCCTTTGGCATTGGAAGCTCAGAGCCGTCGGCAGAGTACATTATCTTTATCGTGGGCTTGTCGAAAGCGGCGTTGTTTACCTTGGTCACTATGCCGACCTCGTTTGTCGAAAGCCTTACAAGCGTTCCGACCGGGTACATCCCTATCATGTTCTCGAAGGCGAGTATGGTTGCCGGGTCGAAGTGCTTGCCGGAGAGCCCTTTGAGTATCTTTATCGCCTCGACAGGCTGATACGGCTTCTGGTAGACCCTGAGGGTAGTGAGCGCGTCGTAGGCGTCGGCAACGCATACGATTATGCTAAGCGGGTGCACTGCGTTCTCGACCTTGGGGTAACCGGTCTTGTCGTAGCGGACATGGTGTTCGAATATTATGCGGCAGATGGTGTCGTTTAGGCCGTCCATTCTTTTTGTGATGTTTGCGCCGAGCACGGGGTGTTCCTTTACTTTTTCCCATTCCTCGGAACTAAGCCCGCCGGGTTTCTTTATTATGTCCTCGGAAACGCCTGTCTTGCCTACGTCGTGTAGGAGCCCTGCCACACCCAGCGTGTGAAGGTCTTCGGTCTTGAGCTTCATCTGTTTGCCAAGGGAGAGAGACAGTATGCTTACGTTGACCGAGTGGTTATAGAGGTAATCGTCGTAGTTCTTTATCATCGTAAGCCCTATCATGGCGTTCGTGTCGGAGAGAACCAGTTCCGAGAGGTCGTTTACGACTTTTTTAACCGGCTCGGACTTCGGGATCTTGCCAAGGCGTATCTCGCCCATGACGTTCTTTACGACCTCGATGGCGTCGTTGTAGACCTCGATGATGTTGCGCTTTTCGAAGGACTTTATGGTAATGTGCATTATCCCCTTGTTCTTTAATTCCCTGGGGATGTCGCCCGGGCTAAGCGGCCCTTCTTCGGAGAGTATGTCGAAGATGGCGCTCATTTCCTTGTCCGTAACGCCCTTTTCGAATATGATTGCCTCTATGCTTCTCTTGTTTATGCAGGCCCAGAGGTCAGGGAAGTTATCTTCTGCGTCCTCGATGGGCACTTCGTCGCACACAAGCGATTCTTCGACCACGCCTATTATGAATTTACTCGACGTCTTGAGGGCCTCTGCCACGAGCTGCGCCGATTTCCTCGCCGGCGCCATCATCGATGGGTGTCCTGCGGGGTAGAGTTTTCGGCTCTGGAGCGCGCCGTTGATGCTTCTAAGTATGTTTTCGTTTATGTCGATTGGCATGGTATGGTGTCCTCCTGCTTTTGGTTCTTGTTACTCCTTGCCGCCCTCGATAATGCGCTTACAGGTGTTGTAGAGCCGTCCGCTAGAGTCCTTGTACGCGGCCATGATTATTTCCATTGCCTCGTCGCCGCCTATCTTGGCAAGAGAAGTAACGGCAAGTATCTTGAACTCCTCGCTCGTTTCCTTCCCGAACCAGGATTTCTTCGCCAGAAGCTTGGCAAGCTGCGGTATTGCCGTCTTGGTCTTTATGATGCCGAGAGCCTTTATGGCCTCTTTTCTCATTTCCGCGTCCTCGGCGCCTTTATTGGCCAGGTCGCCAAGCTGCTCTACAGAGCCTTCGTCGCGTATCATGCCAAGCGATATTATGGCCTGCCCTTTGAGGCCGGGGTCGGTTTCCTTTAGCGCTGTTCTTAAAAGCTCGGCCGAGCCGGCAAGCGGCACGCGGGAGAGGGTTTTTAATACCTCTTTCTTTACGCGTATGTCCTTGTGGCCGTAGATCTTGAGGATTCTCTCTATCGAGCTCTCCGCTCCGAGCGAGGCAAGCAGCGATACCATCTGTCTTGTGACGAACCACCTTTCGTCATCCAGGCGTTTTTCCACTTCGGCGCGTACGGATTCGCCCTGTCTTACGAGCACGTTGAATATCGTTCTCCTGATAGTCGCGCTGTGGGTGTTTATTAGGTGCTCGAAGAGGAAGTTTATGGCCTCTTCGCCCGGATGCCTGAATATATGCTGTATCAGGGACTTGTTCGGATCGGCGGGTTCCGAGAGTCTTTCGACGAGGTAGCCGACCATTTCTGTTGTAAGCAGGGCTTTTACGTTTGTTGCCGCTGTTTCGCGAATAGTGGTGTCGGCTGCGTATTGCGCTAGCGTGTGCTTGAAGAACTGTTTTAACGCGGTGAACACTTCGGCGTAGTTCTTTTCTTTAAGCAGGACGTCGGTCTTTTCCTTTATTCTGACAGAGAGATCCGTGTACCTCATGTGGTCGGTCTCGGCGTCTATTCTCTTTATCAGTCCGGCAAGGCTGTCCGGGTCTATTTCCTCTTCGCTTGACGATGATTCTGCGTCATCGGGTTTTACCGCGTCCTCTGCCGAGACCTCTATTTCTTCAAGTTCTTCTTCGACAGTCTGGTCTTGCTTTTCCTGCATGTCCACGAGCTGCTCAAAGGTCATTTCGTTTAAGAGTATGCCGCGCACGTTGCCGCGCGCAAACACGCTCTCGACCCCGCCCTTGGCAAACAGGTCTTCGGGTTCGAGCTTCAATACGCTTAGAAATACGCTATAGTCGGACTGCGTTATGGATTTAAGAAATTGAAGCGCCTTGATCTTTCTTAAGACGAAAAGCTTTGCTATGTTCGCTACCGCCGGGTTTGTCATGGGCTGCGGCTGGTCGTTTATGAGGATGTTTTTTTTCTCGACCTTGAGATTGAACTCTCCTTTTTCGGCTATGACGCCGGTTATGACGCCGTGGCCCCCGGAGATTACGGTTGCGAGGTTGGGGTGTCCTTCAGGATAAAAGTGAAGTGTCTTGACAGCTTTGTTCACTTCAAGTAGTATGTCTATAAATTCGTTACCCATGGATTTATTGAGGTTTTTTCCGCCCTTTTTGCGGTCTTCGTTACGACATTATAATAACAGAACGAGCACTTTTGTCAATTAAAACATCCGCGTAGCACGGTGTTTTTAACATGAAACGCGCCCAGTCCAAGGTCATATTCGCATGTCAGGAATGCGGTCATCAGAGTTCCAAGTGGTTGGGGCGCTGCCCTGCCTGCAACGTGTGGAACTCGATGGTCGAGGAGCGTGTCTCGTCCGAGAAAAAACGCGGCCTTAAGTCCTCCTCCGGCGCTCATACGTCCCCTACAGCCATAACCGAGGTTGCCGATGTCTCGGAAAAGCGCATAATTACAGGCATAGGCGAGTTCGACAGGGTGCTTGGCGGCGGCATGGTGCCGGGCGGCGTTGTGCTTGTCGGCGGGGACCCTGGAATCGGGAAATCAACGCTTCTTCTTCAGGCCCTCGGGCAGTTTTCCGGCAAATACGGCGCTACCGTGCTCTATGTATCAGGCGAGGAATCGGAAAAGCAGATAAGGCTTCGTGCCGAGCGTCTTGGCGTTGTCACAGATGGAATGCTTGTGTGGTCGGAGACCTCGGTAGAGGCCATAACAGCAAAGATGGAGGAGCTTTCACCCGCAGCCGTTGTCATAGATTCAGTGCAGACGGTGTATAGCGAGACAATCGAGAGCTCTCCGGGAAGTGTCAGCCAGGTAAGGGAGTCCGGGGCCATAATAACGTCGGTTGCAAAGAAGCTCGATGTGCCGCTATTTCTCGTAGGCCACGTCACGAAGGACGGCGCCATCGCAGGCCCGAGGGTGCTCGAGCACATGGTGGATACCGTGCTGTACTTCGAGGGTAAATCGGGGCACGTCTATAGGATTCTTCGTGCCGTGAAGAACCGCTACGGCTCGGTCATGGAAATCGGCGTTTTCGAGATGAAGGACTCGGGGCTGCGTGAAGTGGACAACCCCTCCGAGGTGTTTCTTGCCGAGAGGCCAAAAGGGGCCTCCGGCTCATCGGTGCTCGCAAGTCTCGAGGGCACGAGGACGGTGCTTGTAGAGATACAGGCCCTTGTCTCTCCTGCGCTCTTCGGGGTGCCAAGGCGCACGGTAGTTGGCGTTGACTTTAACAAGGTGCTTCTCCTTATAGCGGTGCTCGAGAAAAAGGCGGGCATCTCGCTTACCCATCACGACGTGTTTGTAAAGGTCACCGGAGGGCTTCGTATCGACGAGCCTGCGGCCGACCTCGCGGTCCTTGCTGCCATAGTGTCGAACTTTAAGGAAGTCCCTATAGACCCGAGGACAGTGGTGTTTGGCGAGGTCGGGCTCGCCGGAGAGGTAAGAGGCGTTACAAGGGCTGACTCTCGCATCAAGGAGGCAGAGAAGCTCGGGTTCGAGCGCTGCATACTTCCAAAGGACAATCTTAAAGGGCTTGATAAGGGCTTTAAGAAAGCGCACACAGGCGTTGCTCACATAAAGGAGGCGCTCGATGCGATTTTCGGCTAAGCGGATACTGGCGCTTCTGTTAGCTATTGCCGCAGCAGGCGGTTTTTTTATTTATAACGTTTTTGCAGGCAGTGTTTTGGCCGCTGCGCCACGCGGTGTTTCTTCGTCAATCATGCTAAACGGCGTGCAGGTCTTGGTGTTCGAAGGCAAAAGCCGCCCTGAGATAGCTCTCGAGATAGAGCGTCTTGCGTCCACGGGCGTAAACACCATTATCATGCGGGTTTTTCATAACGAGGGCGACAGGCCGCATTACTTTGCCGCTACGGAGGCGGTATCCGGCGTATACTTCAAGACCTCGCACGCGCCTGTTGTTGCCGACGCGCTCTCGGTTGTTTTGGACGAGGCGCACAAGCGCGGTGTCAAGGTGTTTGCCTGGATGACCACGAGGTACGCTGACTACGGAATCGAGGGCAGGGACGATATAACGTGTAAGTCCTTTGATACGCGTTTGAATGTGTTTGCAAGGTGTAAGGGGCTCGACCTCTTTAACGAGGAGGCGGTCGAGCATCTAGAGAACCTATACACCGACCTTGCGTCGTATCCGATAGATGGCGTTTTATTTCAGGACGACCTCGTGTTAAAATATAACGAGGGGTATGGCAGGAGTTCGGAGAGCTCGTTTAAGACGGAGTTTGGCAGGCCTCTTACGCCGTGGTCCATGTATGTGACTGACATAAACGGCGGCAATGTCGAGTATACGGGCGAGTTCTGGAGTTGGGCCTCGTGGAAGAATAGAAGGCTCTTAAGCGTCGCCTCCAGGCTTAAGGCCGCGGTCAGGGAAAAGAACCCCGGGGCGAAGTTCGCCATAAATCTCATGTACGAGGCCGTAACTAACCCCAGGGGCGCGCTCGCCTGGTTCTCGCAGGACCTGGACGCTGCAATACGCGAGGGGTTCGATTATTATTCCATCATGGCCTATCACGTGCAGATGGCTACAGAGCTTGAGAAGGATAAGCGCGAGATATCGCGAATGATAGAGGACATGGTGAGGGTAGCTTCCGCAAAGGTCAAAGACTCAAGGAGCGTGCTTATAAAGTTCCAGACCGTTGATTGGGATACCGGTAAGCCCGTGCCGGAGAAAGAGCTTAAGGCCCTTATAAAGGCCGCGAGGCGCCAGGCCTCTGTCAGTATAGCGCTCGTGCCGTATAGAAGCGGGCTGCCGTTTGGGGAGTTGGCGGGAAATGCTGCATTGGGTAAATAAGGGGGAGATATGGTGAAGGTTTCGAATTCGGTTTGCGGCATATGTAACTGCGTCATAAAGGACAATACGCTTTTCTCGGCGCTAAGCAGCGACGAAATAGATGCTTTCAAGGACGTAGTGAGGACGTCCTTTCATCCCAAAAAGGACATGATATACATGGAGGGCGACGACTGCAGAGGGCTCTATGTGGTGAGGGCCGGGCGTGTAAAGCTTATCAGGAGCTCGAAGGACGGCCGTGAGCACATAGTGAAGCTGCTTGGCCCGGGCGAGATACTCGGGCTCGAGGTTTTTGGCGGGGTCGCGAAGTACGAGCTTGGCGCAGTAGCCATGGAGGACGCGGACTTATGCTTCATGGCAACGCGAGATTTTTTTTCCATACTAAAGCGCGAGGGCGCAATCGCCGTGAAGATAGCAAAGGCCCTGGGTGTCGAGCTCCTCGACGCCTATAAGAAAATAGGCACGCTCGGCCTCCTGAATGCCAGGGAAAAGCTCGCGCACCTGCTCTATACGCTTGCAACAGAGTACGGCGAGCAGGTAAAAGGCGGAGTGAGACTGCAGCTCACCCTCTCTCGCCTCGATATAGCCGAGATGCTTGGCATTACGCAGGAAACATCCATAAGGCTGCTTAAAAGCTTCAAAGAGGACGGCATCCTTGCCATAAAGCGCAAGGAGATAATAATAGCCTCGATGAAGAGGCTTGCGGAACTCGGCGGGATAGGCGCGTGAAGCGTATATTCTCGATAAAATTATCGGTTAGATCGAGGCTTACGGCGTGGTATGTAGCGCTTCTTACCATCAGCCTCGTAAGCTTTGGCGCGGCCTTCTTCTACGCCATATCGACCGTGTTCGTATCGAGAACGGACGCGCAGATAAGCGCGGTTGCCGAAATGATGCCGCACGCAATAGTGCTGCCGTCGGGGCAGCTTAACGTGCCAAAGCGGTTCGACGTAATACTCGAGCGGTTCTTTGGCGTAAAGACGAGCGGCAACTTCATCCAGATACTCGATTCCAAGGGCGATATCGTCGCGCGCGGCTCGACACTCGAGGGTTTTAATATCCCTGTTTCCGACGAAACCTACTCCAATGCCGTAAAGGGCAAGGAGACCTACGAGACCATAAAGCCGTTTGGCGTCTATCCAATACGCGTTTTTTCCAAGCCAGTGATGCTAGAAGAAAGAGGGCTCGTTGCGATAGTTCAGGTCGGGGCCTCGCTTGAGGGCATGGAGGCCGTGTTCCATTACATGTTTTACTTCTTCGCGGTCGGCATCGTCGTGTCCGTTGCCATAGCGGCAATCGTCGGAGCGTTCCTCGCCAGAAAGGCCCTTGAGCCGGTAAAGGAACTTACGCTTGTGGCAAGGCGCATTACGGCAGAGAATTTGAAAAACAGGATAGACGTGAAAACCCCGGACGACGAAATGGGGCGGCTTGCCTCCACATTTAACGGCATGATAACGAGGCTTGACCGCTCGTTTAGGCAGATAAAACAGTTCACTGCAGACGCTTCCCATGAACTCAAGACGCCGCTTACCGTTATGAAGGGGGAGTTGGAAATAGCCCTTAGGGGGCGCCTTAGCAATGAGGAGATGCAGGAGGTGCTTAAAAGCACGCTCGAAGAGGTAGACAGGATGAGCGGCATCGTGCAAAACCTCTTAACGCTTGCAAGGACAGATGTCGAGAGCGGAAGCCGGCGCATGACGGCAGTGCGCGTTGATGAGCTCCTTGCCGAAAAGTTCGAGCAGACGAAAAAGCTCGCAGCCGAAAAGGGCGTCAAGCTAGAGATAGAAAAGGCCGCGTACGTGCTCGTCTTTGCCGATGTCATAAGGCTCGGGCAGGTCATATATAACCTGATAGACAACGCGATAAAATATACCGATAAGGGCGGCGTTGTTTCCATAAGCCTTACAGAGGAAGCAGGCTCGGCGGTACTCAGGGTAAAGGACACGGGCATGGGCATATCGAAGGAGCACCTGCCATATATATTCGACCGTTTCTACAGGGTCGATAAGGCAAGGACCGGAGGAGCAGGGGGCGTGGGGCTTGGCCTTAGTATATGTAAGGAAATGGTAGAGTCCTTTGACGGAACCATAGGCGCGGAAAGCGAAGAAGGCAAAGGCACGACCTTTACGGTCAGGATACCGCTTGCCGTTGCCATAGAGCGTTAGGCTGTTATAATATTACTGTAAACGGGGAGGTGCGGTTATGAGGGTAGGAATCCTTACCGGAGGCGGCGATTGTCCGGGGCTAAACGCCGTTATCAGGGCGGTTGTAAAGCGCGGAACGCAGCTTGGGCATACGTTTGTCGGAATAAAGGACGGATGGAGAGGGCTTATAAGCGCCAATTACGTTGACCTCGATACCGCGGCGGTTGCGGGGCTGCTTGCGCGCGGAGGCACTATACTCGGCACGTCGAGGACGAACCCGTTTAAAAAGGACGGCGACGTCGAGAAGGTGCTTGCAAACCTGAAGAAGGACAAGATAGATGCCCTTGTGTGCATAGGCGGCGACGATACGCTTGGCGTTGCTTCAAAGCTCTTTGATATGGGCATAAAGACAGTAGGAGTTCCAAAGACAATCGATAACGACCTCTCGTGCACGGACTTTACTTTTGGCTTCGATACCGCCATAAGCATCGTGTGCGAGGCAATGGATAGGCTAAGGACTACTACCGAGGCCCATCATCGCGTCATGGTGGTCGAGGTCATGGGGCGCCATGCCGGATGGATAGCGGTGTACGGAGGGCTTGCCGGAGGTGCCGACCTGATACTTATCCCCGAGGAGCCCTTTGGCATGGACGAGGTCTGCAGGGTCGTGCAGGGAAGAAAGCAGGGCGGCTTTAACTACAGTATTATTATGGTTGCCGAGGGCGCGATGCCGAAACAGACCGAAGGGTTCGTCACAAAAGACTCGACAGTCGACGCCTTCGGGCACGTGAAGCTTGGCGGCATAGGCGAGATGCTCGCAAAGGAAATAGAGAAGCGGACCTCTCTTGAGACCCGCCACGTGGTGCTAGGGCACCTTCAAAGGGGCGGAAGCCCGACCGCTCACGACAGGATACTCGCAACGCGCTACGGCGTAAAGGCCATAGAGCTCGTGCACGAGGGAAAGTTTGGCCGTATGGCCGCGCTAAACGGCAACAAGGTGGTGGACGCATCCCTTAAGGACTCAACCGGCAAGACAAAGACCGTTGACAAAGAGACATATGAAGTAGCCAAGGTGTTCTTTGGCTGATATGCAAAGGAGGCCCTTTGTCTCACGACGCCGAAGATATAAAAGAGGTCTTGAGCTCCAGGGAAGAGGCCTTTGAGAGAAAGCGAAAAAAGGCAGGGCTCGTTCTCGGGCCTCTTGTTTTTCTTATCCTGTATTTTACTCCATTCCCCGCGCTTAACGATTCCGGCCATAAGCTCCTGGCAATACTTGGCTTCGTAGTGATTTTCTGGATAACCGAGGCCGTGCCCATACCGGTTACTGCGCTCCTTGGTGTTGCGCTCTCGGCAGTGCTTGGCGCGGCGACGGTGAAGGATGCCCTTGCCGGGTTCTCGGACCATATAATATTTCTTTTTATCGGCAGCTTTATTATTGCCGAGGCCATAAGCATGCACGGCCTGGATAAGCGTTTTTCGCTGGCAATACTTTCCATACGGTTTTTCGGGCAAACGCCGCGAGGCATACTGCTTGCCTTTGGCATCATAACAGCGGTAGTTTCCATGTGGATAAGCAATACCGCAGCAGCCGCAATGATGCTCCCTGTAGGCATCGGGATACTTTCCGTTATCAAGGCCGCATCCGGCAGTGAGGCGGATGCGGCCTTTAACCGCTATGCTGCAGTGCTGATGCTGATGATAGCCTACGGCGCATCGGTTGGAGGAATCGCAACGCCGGTTGGCACGCCGCCAAATCTTATAGGCATTGCAATGATAGAGAAGCTTACGGGAGTGAGGATAAACTTCTACGAATGGATGCGTTTTGCCCTGCCGCCTACCGTTGTAATGTTTGGCGTGCTGTACTTGATACTGTCATCCTTTGGCGCATCTTCGATGAAGCTTTCCGGGGTGCGCGAGTACGTTAGCGCCGAGAGGGGAAAGCTTGGCAATTGGTCGGTTGCGGAGCGAAACACCGCGCTCTGCTTTGGCGTTGCGGTACTCTTGTGGGTGCTCCCGAGCCTTGCTATGGGGATACTCGGCAAGGCGCATCCGGTTAGCATCATGCTCGATGCAAGGCTGAAGGAAGGCGTTAGTGCGATAATCGCCGCCGCGCTTCTTTTCGTGCTGCCTGTGTCCTTTAAAGAGCTGAAGTTTACCATGACTTGGCAGAGGGCTGCAAAGATAGACTGGGGTACCATCATCCTTTTTGGCTCCGGCATAAGCCTTGGAACGATGATGTTCTCAAGCGGCCTTGCCGAGGCATTCGGAAAATGGCTCGCCTCCTTTACTTTTGCAGGCGGGCTCTGGGGACTGACGGCAGCGGCAACGCTCATGGGAATAATACTTAGCGAAACAACGTCGAACACAGCTTCCGCCAACATGACAATCCCAATCGTCATAGCAATGGCCCTTGCCATGGGCGTTCATCCGCTTCCCCCTGCCCTTGGCGCGTGTCTGGGCTCAAGCTTCGGCTTCATGCTCCCGGTATCGACGCCGCCAAACGCCATAGTATACGGTTCCGGCATGGTGCCGATATTCACGATGGTAAAGCGCGGCATACTTTTCGATATCGCCGGGTTTGTTATCATCGTGCTTGGCTTAAGGATAATATGCCCGTTACTCGGATGGGCGTAAAATGGGTTCAGGAAAGGTAAAGACATGAGGGTTTTGTGTGCTCTGTTATTTTTTTCCGTGCTTCTGTGTGCTGTGTCTTGCGCGAAAGAGGACGATAGCGCTGCCATAAAGCGCATAGTGAGAGAGGCAGCTGCCGCAGTCTCAAAGAATGACGTAAAGGGCGTTACCAGGCACGTATCAAAGGATTACAGAGACGAGCGAGGCAACGACTATAACGCGCTAAAGGGCTTTCTCCTTGCGAAAATGCTTCGCGGCGATAGTATGAAGGTCTCTATCATTTCCGAAACCGTCGAGGTCAAGGGCGATAAGGCCGTATACTCGGCAACGGTAATCTTCACCGGCACGGGCGGTGGCCCGGTGCTCGGAGGCGTAGATAAGACGAGCCTTAGCGTTGTATTTGATAAAAAGGACGGCGAGTGGAAGGCCCTCACAGCTGCCTGGCAGTAGTGCTGCTGTTATGGTAGAATACTTAAGCTGTGCGGTGTTATTATCGAAAAGAGGCAAAGGAGGGTTTTGTTGTGAACAGGGCACTTAGGCTTACGGCGCTTATGGCGGCAGCGGTTCTTCTGGTTTACGGCTGCGGCGGCGCGCCCAAGGCAAGCAAGGAAACAGAGGAACTCCTGACCGCGATGGTTGGTGAGTACGGCGGCGAGGGTAATCTTTTGATGTTCAACGCCTATACCATAAAGCTCGGTATACTGGCTGTTGTCAAGCAGGATACCGGTGTCGAGGGCCGTTTTGTTCTTCAGCCAAAGGACGGCAAGCCGGGTAAGCTTAGAAACGAGCTTTTGTATGCCAAGTCGCCTGCCGAGTTAAGGGTGTTCGACGGCGAGAAGGGCTACGGCATAAATAACGGCAAACCCGGGCCTATAAAGGAAGGGCCGCAAGTCGAGGCCATGCGGCTTCAGTTGATGCGTCTTTATACGCCGCTTACGCTTCTGGGGTTGAAGGATAAGATGGCGATATCGAGCGACGGTAAGTATAAGATACTTACGCTAAAGGAAGGCGCAGTGACGGCAAATTATTACGTCAATCCCGAGACAAAGCGCATTGAGCTTTTTAAGGGTAGTTTCGACGCCGGCGGCGCGCCCATGGAGTTTGGTGTCGAGTATTCGGATTTCAAGAAGACGCCGGAGGGGTTTCTCTGGCCCATGCGCGAGAGAAAGTTCGCAGGCGGCGTGAACACGGCCATTACCGAGGTAAGGGAAATATATTATGCGGTACAGTTTGGTCCCGAGATATTTAGGACCGAACCGCTAAAGGATACGCCAAAGCGCACCAAGCAGGGCAATATTGCGGTGAGGGATGTAAAGCCTATATTGCCGCCAAAGACCGAGGCCGGGAAAAAGGCAAAGAAGCCGGCTGCGGCAAAAACAAAAAAGGCGGCAGATAAGGCAGCGCCTGCGCCCGCCCCTGCGCCTGTGGCAGCGCCCGCCCCTGCGCCTGTGGCAGCGCCCGCCCCTGCGCCTGTGGCAGCGCCTTCGGAAGAAAAGAAATAAAATTTGACGGCAAGAAAAGGCGCGTTGCCTGTGATACGGCAGCGCGCCTTTTTTTATGCGTCGAAAGTGTCGATAGGGGTGCTTGCGGCCGCTTTGGCCTTAGAACATGGCGAGAAGTTCTTCTATCCTGCTTACGTGTCCGCGTTCTTCCTCGGCAAGCTCCTTGTACATGGCCTTGCCGCCTTTTGTCTTGGCCGCGGCTGCCATTTTTTCGAAATACTCGGCAGCGTGTATCTCCGTATCAAGAGCTATAAGGAGCGCCTTCTTTGGTTCGTCTACCGCTGCAACGAGCTTTTCCAAGTCTATGCGTCTCGTAAAAAGGTCGGGGACGCCGAGCTTCTTCACGTATTCTTCTATCTCGAGTTCTTCTTCTGTTATCTCGTCTCCGAGCCCTGCTTCGGGGAAGTAGACGCTCTCGAGAGTTTTTAGATGTTTTTGCTCGTCGTGCGCAAGGTCTCTTAACGCCTCTTTTACGCGCGCATCGCTAATCTTGCTGATGAGAAGCGAGTAGAACTTGTAGCCGTTCTTTTCTATGAGCGCGGCCCTTTCGACCGCTTCTTTTTCTTCCAGGTTCTCGAACATCCGGTGTCCTCCCGATATCAATGCGTTTTGTTTCTATATTGTACATCGTAAGATAAAAAAGGCAAAAACACAACTGAAAACGGCTCTTCTGCCGGCGTATCAGCGTTTGTCCGAGATGTGCTTGAAAAAGGCCTCGCTCTCGGTCACTATGCTTTCCGGGTTTATAAAGTTGTACTCGAGCCTTGCGCCCCAGTGAAGGTGCGGCCCTGTTGCCCGTCCGGTTGCTCCGGCCCTGCCGACGAGCTGTCCTCGTTCCACCTTTTCTCCGATATCTGCAGATATCCTCGATAAATGCGCGTACGTCGTAAATACGCCCATGCCGTGGTCGACTATGACGGTTTTGCCTGTAAGATAGAAATCTCCGGTGAGAACGACTTCCCCCGAATTGGCGGCTACAACGCGCGCTCCGTTCTTGGCGCGGATATCCAGACCGTTGTGGCGGTATTCTTTTTTCTTGTTCATCACGCGCCACGAGCCGAAGGTGTCGGTTATCTTGTCTGTGACAGGCATTATGAACGGGCCGTCCCAGGCCGGGGCTTTGCCGATTTTTTTTAGCCGGTCTTCTATTGCTGACGCGACGAGCTCGTTTTCGCGCTTTATCCGCGCGCGCTCCTTTTTCCCAGGGAAGGCCATCCTTCGCTTGACGTTTAGTATGGTAGAGTCGAATTCTTTTGCGGCGACTTTCACCGGATAGTACAACGCGTGCTCCTCTATGCCGTGGATGGTCATCATGTGCGTGCCGCTTGTCTCTTCCATGCCTGCCGCCGTGAGCGCAATATAGGAGCCTGCTGCAGTGAAAAAGCGAAGCTTTGTTCCAAATATCTCGCCCTCGGGCGTTTTGCCGTTTGCCGCGCCCTTTAGTTCTATTACGCCCATGTCGCCCTGTGTTACTTCATTCGACAGCAAGGCGACCTCCGGGCGAGAGTATATTACGCTTGGCGAGTCTATCTGATAGTTTGTAAGCGTAAATATAAAGAGTGCTGTGAGGCTTAAAAAAGCGGATCTTGCGTAGGATATGATGGGCGCTGTATCTGTCATGGTTTTGTTTGTCAGACAAGCACACCGGCAATCGTTGCTGTCATGAAGCCCGCGATACAGCCAGAGAGTATGGCCTTTAGCCCAAGAGAGACGACTTCAGTTTTCTTTGACGGGCAAAGTGTAGTCACTCCGCCTATCAGTATCGCGAGACTTCCGAAGTTTGCGAAGCTGCAGAGCGCGTAGGTCGTTATAACGATAGACCGCGGTCCGATTGCCCCCGCCTCTATTAGCGGCTGCATCTTCTGGTACGCAAGGAACTCGTTAAAGACGACCTTTATGCCAAGAAGCCGTCCTACCTCGAAGCATTCGGTATAAGGCACGCCCATTATGAATGCAACAGGGGAGAACACGTACCCGGATATCGCCTCGAAGGACGTGCCTATCTCTCCAAGGAACATGTCCATCATGCCGATTATGGAGACAAAGGCCAGGAGCACCGCGCCTATAGTGAGGGCGAGCTTCATGCCGTCCTGCGCGCCAGTGGCAGCGGCATCGACCGCGTTCACGGTTTCTATCTTCAGCTCCTTTATGCCGGAGACCGCGGTCTCGGATGCAGCAGTCTCAGGTACAAGCAGTTTCGATATGACTATCGCAGCAGGAGCGCTCATCACCGAGGCAGCGAGAAGATGCCCTGCATCTGCTCCAAAGCTCACGTATGCGGCCATGACGCTTCCGGCAATTGTCGCCATGAAGGCCGTCATAAGAGTAAACACCTCGCTCCTGGTCATTGTCGAGAGGTAGCGCTTTACGGCTGTAACGGCCTCTATGCCCATGAACACGAAAGAGGCTGCCATGAAGGTCTCTGTTCCGCTTGCGCCCATGCTTCTACGCATGACCCATGCCATGCCCCTTATGACGGCCTGGATGATTTTAAAGTGAAAGAGAACGGCCATTATAGACGACACGAATATAACGGTCGGGAGCACCTTGAAGGCAAATACTGCGCCAATCGAGAAGTCGCTTGAAAGCTTGCCGAATATGAAGGACGCGCCGATTGAGGTAAGGTCAAGGGCCGCTGTCATTATGCGCTGCGCAAGGTCGAATACGTAGCGCCCGGGCGCGGTCTTAAGTATCAAAAGCGCGAACACGAACTGCAGCGCCACACCCCAGATAACGAGCCTTCTATTTACGGCCTTTCTGTCTTCCGATAGGGCGTAGGCTATGAGTATGAACACGAAAAGCCCGAGTAGGCTTACGAGTTTTTCCATTATTGAAGGAGGCTCCTTTTTTATTGCGTAAGGTCTATCTGGAAATAATACTAAGCCTAAGCCGCCCGTGTCAACCGCTTTAAAGCCGTGTCCGCTTCGGGTTGCTTTTGGACATTTAAAAATGTTACTATCTTTGCAAGCGTTTAAGCGGTCTTTGTAAGCACCCTTATTCGGCACCCCGACTCTATGGCAATCCTATTTAAACCGTCCGAGAAGCCGACCATCGGCATAGAACTCGAGCTCCAGATCCTCGATAGGGATACCTTTGCGCTAAAGAATTCATCCGATGAGCTGATAGCGCGTCTTGCCAGTCTCGGCAGCAATGTAAAGCACGAGATACTCAATTCAACGATAGAGATAAATACAGGTATACACGAAAAGCCGTCTACGGCTTACGGCGAGCTCGTAAAAAGTGTCGGCCTCGTAGTGAAAGAGGCCAAGGCCATGGGCCTCTCTATATGCATGGCAGGCACTCATCCGTTCTCTCCCTGGAAGGAGCAGAAGGTCACGAATGACGCCCGCTACCTTAGACTGGTTGAAAAGCTTGGGCTGATAGCCAGACGCTCCAACACCTTCGGCCTTCATGTGCATGTGGGTATTGGCAGCGGCGAGAGATGCATACACGTGCTAAATCGAATCATGGGGTACATGCCGCATCTGCTCTCTCTTAGCGCGAACTCGCCGTTTTGGCAGGGCGATGACACAGGGCTCGATAGCTACAGAATCAAGGTGTTTGAGTCGCTCCCGATTGCAGGGTTGCCGTTCTATTTCCATAACTGGAGTGATTACGAAAAAATAGTGGACGCCTATGTCAGGACCAATACCATACAGACCATACGCGAGCTCTGGTGGGATGTGCGGCCTCATCCTGACTTCGGCACCATAGAGGCCAGAATCCTTGATGCCACCTCCACTATCGAAGAGGCTGTCTCGCTTGCAGCCCTTATACAGGCCCTTGTCGTATGCCTTGATAAGGATTACGGCGAGGAAGGCGAATTCAAGCGGCCGCATTCGTTTGTAGTGAGGGAAAATAAATGGAGGGCCGCAAGGTACGGTCTTGGCGCAAGGTTTATTACCGACGACGCATCCGGAGAGGTTTCTGTAATAGTGGCAATAGAGAAACTGCTCGACATGGTCGAAGATGACGCGAAGCGGCTTGGCTCTGTAAGAGAGCTTGACGGCATACGCCGCGTACTGAAAGACGGAAATGGCTCTGCGAGACAGCGAAGGCTCTTTAAGGAAACCGGCGAGCTACGGAGTGTAAGCCGTGCGCTTACGAAACTCCTTGAGGACGAAGTGTCCGCAGAAGGCCGCGTATAGGTGGCCTTTGCCGCGTTTTTGGTGTAAAATATATGGATACGTTTTGATGATAAGGGGAGAGCGATGTTAGCAGAGATAAAGAAGATTTCAGCAGGCATAAAAGACCGCGTCATAACATTTCGGCGCGAGATACACAAGAACCCCGAGCTCTCGGGCGCGGAGAATAAGACCGCTGCATTCGTAGCCGGCGTGCTCGAAGGCGCAGGCCTCGAGGTCAGGACAAACGTCGGAGGCCATGGCGTTGTCGGAGTGCTTCGGGGCGGCATGAACAAGGGCCAGGGCAAGGTCATTGCACTTCGTGCGGACATGGACGCGCTTCCGATACAGGAGGTGAACACCTGCGGCTACGCCTCTGTTGTACCGGGCGTGATGCACGCCTGCGGCCACGACGCGCACACCTCCATACTAATGGGCGCGGCAATTACGTTATCCAAGCTAAAGCCCACGATGAAGGGTGATGTTGTGTTCATATTCCAGCCCTCGGAGGAAACGACAGAGGGCGGCGCATCCGAGATGATAAAGGAAGGCGCTCTCTCAAACCCCGTGCCCACGGCAATTGTTGCGCTGCACTGTTTCCCGGAGCTTGAGAAGGGAATCATCGCGCATAAGAGCGGCGTTATGACGGCGTCGTCGGACCGCTTCACAGTGGTAGTAAAGGGCAAGGGCGGCCACGCATCGAGGCCGCACCAGAGTGTTGACGCAATCCTTGTAGCCTCGATGGTCGTAAACGCGCTCCACCACATAGTCAGCCGGAGGATGGACCCGCTGCACCACGCCGTCATATCTATTGGCATAATACGCGGTGGAAGTGCTGCAAACGTCATTGCCGACAGGGTGGAGTTGAAGGGCACGGTAAGAACGCTCGATGCCGCGCTAAGAAAGGAAATGCCGACCTATATAGAAGACACGATACGCGGCATAACCATGGGCGCCGGGGCCACCTATGAGCTTGATTACGGTTTTGGCAGCGGCTCTGTTGTGAACGACTATACCGTTGATTCGCTCGTAAAGGCCGCTGCAACGGACGTTGTCGGGCCGCATAACGTAATCCTCATGCCAGCTCCCGTGATGGGCTCGGAGGACTTCTCCTGCTTTACCGAAAAAATACCGGGCTCTCTTTTCAGGCTCGGCACCTCCAACAAGGCAAAGGGCATAGCCGCATCGCTCCATTCGTCGTCATTCGACATAGACGAGGACTCACTCGAAATCGGCGTCAGCACGATGGCGTGGATTGCGGCGCGCTACATCGAAGGGTAAGGGGCAGCCGCATGCCGTCCGATACAGTCATAGTGTTCATGACCGTGCCAGATGAGGCAAAGGGCGCGGAAATCGGCAAAACGCTCGTTACAGAGGGGTTGGCAGCGTGCTGTAATATCGTTCCAGCCATACGTTCCATCTACAAGTGGAAGGGCGAGGTGTGCGACGAAGGAGAAGCGCTTTGCATCATGAAGACCAGGGCCGCGCTCTTTAAAACTCTCGAGAAACGGGCGAAGGAGTTGCATCCGTACGAGGTGCCGGAAATTATCTGCGTTGATATTAAAGATGCCCACCAGCCCTATCTTTCCTGGATAAGTGAAGTGACCAAGTAAGGTTGTTGGAAACCGGCGATTTGCATTGAGTAGGCCGCCGATTTTCGCGCCATACTTTGTTGAGGCCGTTTTTCCGTGCTCGACGTATTATCAAAATACGCCTGCGCGAAAAAACGGCCTCTGCCGCGTCTGGCACGAACTCCCGTATCAAGTACGGGACAGGCTTGGCGGCCTGTGATTAGGTAAAGGCCTAAGCTCCGTACCCCTCTCCCTTTTTCCCTCTCCCCGGACTTCAACGGGGAGAGGGATTATTTTTTTTGCAAGTGGCTTCTTTTGTAAGGGGAGGGGAGTTTTTTTGGGCGTGGGTTTTTGCGGGTGGAGGTGGGGGGCGGTCATTGCGAGGCCGTAGGCCGAAGCAATCTCTTGCCCATCGGTAACATCTCGTCATTCCCGCGCAGGCGGGAATCCAGCGTCTTTTATGTTTAGCCCCATACCCGGGGTTTTGAAAAGACAAAGCTCCGTACCCCTCTCCCTTTTTCCCTCTCCCCAATGTGATTGGGGAGAGGGATTTTTTTT
>JAOUFM010000014.1 GCA_029858205.1 Deltaproteobacteria bacterium
CGGCAACTGCCGGAAGCAGGAATAATGCCGTAACAAGCAAATAATTCGTAAACCTCTTTTTCCGCATTCGTCATATACATTGTGTCGGTTTACTTCACGTTTTACTATCTATCACCCATCAAAAGCATCTAACGCTTCAAAAACTACCAGAGGTATATATCAACATCCTTAGGCCTCATTGACCTGTCTATCTCCATCAAAAGGTCTTCCTTGAAAGTATCGTCTACCTCTATATCCCTATATTCGGTAAATCCCCTCTCAGAATGCGGCTTATACATGGATGAAAATTTTTCCTCGCTCAATACAAAATCGCTTCCTTTCTCATTTGCACGCCTTGACGTATATACTTTTTGCCAGATTACAATATCGAGGCTACTACCTAGAAATAACTTGCTGGAAGACTGAAAATATAAAACAACAATCTTCGGCTCCACTATTATTGCAGGAGTATTTATATCTCCGCTAACCGCAAGATAACGGTACTTCATATCTTTCTTTTTTTCAAGCAACACGCTCGATTCGCCCACAACACGCGCGCCAAAAGGATTATACACGCCGGCATTCCTGTCTTTCTTAAAAACCTTTACATGCGTTGTTGCCGTATAGTATTTATCCGTAAAAACTTCATCGGCATACATCAACAAAGCATAAATGTGAGATTCGTTGTTAATCATAAAATTCGGCGAATAAATGCCAGACTTTCCCGGCCCCTCGGCGCGCGGCGACGTCCATATCACAATCTGCTCTCCGGTCTCGAAGTCATGCTCAACAAACGCAAGCTCCTCGCCCTTACCTGCCTTTTTCGTGGCTACAAAGTAAAGGTACCTGCCTTCTGTAAGCGCATACCGTAATACCTTCGTATACCCTGATTTGGCGACATCCAGCCCGGCAACAACAGTAACGACTTTGCCTGTGTCGTCGACAGGAATTCCTTCGTAAGTAGCGTCTATATCATAGCTAACCTCTATGTCCGCCTGTGCAAAAGACGGCATGGCTAACACAACCATTATTACCACTATTTTTATTGCGTCCTTAAGCACTTTGCCTCCATATTAAAACGCATTTTAACGCACGCTCCCCATTATTCGCCCAACGTAAATCCGTGATTATGACTAAACTCCGCAAACTTGCTCCAAAGGAGTTTCCTCTTCAGCTCTTTGCTGTTATCGATTTTAACCTTCTTGGGCTCTTTGAGTGTTTTCGAATCCTTATCATAGTACATGACAAGAAACTCTTCCCCTTCCTTTATAAAATTAAATTTTTCATCCCCGACCTTTGCAGAGATATAATTATTCTTCCAAAGCAGAATATCCCCATACCCATCCTTTGGCTCGAAGTCAACTGCAAAGCCCATGATTATAAAAACTTTCGCAGGCTCTGCGATACTAGGATGCGAATATTTATATTCTCCGCTATCCGCCGCCGCATCCCCCCATTCTCCTAAATCCATATGAAGAGTAATAGGCATCGAGCCATCCGGCTCGGCCCTAATAACATCCAAAGCATATCTGCCTGCATGGTAGGCATGAAAACGAAAATCATATACTGCCAGCACAACAATCAACGGTTGCTCTTGTTTTTGGGGCCTGTATATTAACAATTGTGAATGCATGGTCTCCACATGATAGTCCTTGTCCAATATAGCGGAGAACCTCGGTATTCCCTTATTGTCGAGTGGCATGGTGCCAACGAGTGATAGCGCTTCATACGGCGACCGTTCCAGACCGAGAAAATATAAATCCTCAGGGCCAAGCAAAGTATAGCACTCGATAGCCTTGGACGAATGCTTCCCAAAGTAATTACTATTCTTTTTAATCACTGCCATTCCCGATCTCACAAGACACGTATACGGCCTGGAAATCCCGTCTTGTAAAAAATCGAAATCATCGCCCCACGCAGCCGCCGGGAGCAACAAACAAAACAAAAATACAAGAATCCGTCTCTTCATCAGTGCCTCTTTATTTTTATCGTTTTAATTTATGGTACAACTTGTCTTTTTTGCTATAATTGCCTCAGCTTTCGCTGACGAAAATGTTTTACCAGCCTTTTTTAGCATCCCTATCATAATACCAATCTGCTTCTCCGTATACAAGTAGAGGGCCGTGCCCACCCTATGCCCTACTACCGAATATTACATGTTTAACAATGAGTAATCAATGTTTTTACAATGTTACTTCGTTCGTGAAGCCACGCAAGGATAAAACGGACGGCTATTTTGGTCATGCTGAACCTGGTTCAGCATCTCGCTTCCATAAAAACGAGATCCCGAAACAAGTTCGGGATGACAGACAAATCTTACCCCTCCGCGCCTCCCCTTGCAAAGGGGAGGAAATAAGGTAAGACACTGGATTCCCGCTTGCGCGGGAATGACGGAAATTTTGTCATGCTGACTTTAGTTCAGCATTTCGATTTTTATAATATGGATCCTGAATCAAGTTCAGGATGACAGCATGGATAAGATTGCTTCGTCGGCCTACGGCCTCCTCGCAATAACCGCTTTTACATTCGGGTGCAGGCGTCACGCCTGCCAACCAAATCGGCGGCTTGCCTGTCAAAACAAAACCCCTTTGCCGTGAAAAAGCCCAAAGGGGTTTAAGTGTGTGTGCGTAGCCATCTGCCTTGCCGTCGCGCTACATCTCGCTGTAGCGCTTACTGATGCTCTTTATGGTGTCTATGCAGGCGAAGAAGGCCTCTATCATGTCCGGGTCGAACTGCTTACCGGCCTCGCTTCGAAGATTTTCCAAAACCTCGTTCTCATCCCACGGGTCTTTATACGCGCGTTTGGAGCTTAAGGCGTCGTAAACGTCCGCTATGGCAACAACACGGCCAAAGGGATGTATCTCCTCGCCCTTTTTCCCCCTTGCCCCGCCCTTTCCGTCCTCGTAGCCAAGAAGCGCCTTTCCCGTTAGCGCGTCTACATGCCCCGGATACCCGTTGCCGTCCCATCTTTCATGGTGGTCGAGGGCGATTGCCGCTGCTGCCTCGTCGAACTCCGAGTACCTGTCGGTAAAGAGCCTTGCGCCCATGTATGTATGCGTCTTCATTACCGCGTATTCGGCAGGGTCGAGCTTCGCGGGTTTTTTAAGTATCGCGTCCGCTATGGCGATTTTACCGACGTCGTGGAGCATCGCGCCCATCCTCAAAACGTCCCTGTGCTTTTGTATCTCGTCGTGCGTGAGCCCGCGCTTTACCGCCCAGACCTCGTATATCTCGGCCGCGTAGGACGCGACCCTGTTTACGTGCGCACCTGTTTCCTTGGGGTCCCTGAGTTCGGCCATCTTATTGACGCGAAGTATCATGGCCCTGGTCATCTGCGCTCTTTCGATGGCGATTGCGGCGTTATTGGCAAAGTGCTTTATGAAGGGCTCATCCTCCTTTGGGAAGGCCGCCACCGCGCCGCTCTTATCCCGAGCGTTTATGAGCTGAAGAACGCCGATGATGCCGCCCCTTGAGGTCTTTAGCGGGAACGTGAGCACCGACTTTGTCCTGTAGTTCGTGAGCTTGTCGTACTCCTTATTAAAGGAATACGTGACGTCGTCGCCTATTTCGTAGACATCCGGGATGTTTAGCATCTCGTCGGCGCTTGCCGAGTGGCCTGCTATGGAATTATTGTTGATGGGTATCTCGAAGGTCGAGTAGATGAGCTTTTTCCCGGGCTCGAGCTTTGCCTGAAAGACCTCGTTCTGGGTGTAGCTGAACTTAAGCCTCTCGCCCTCTTTTATATAGATGGAGCCTGCCTCGGCATTGACGAACTGCCTTGCGAGCGTAAGGATGCGCTCGAGTATCAGGTCCATATCCTTGTACTGCGAGATATCGAGGCCGAGGTTTATGATTTCGGCCATCTTCTGGCTTTCGCTAAGCATGGCACAGACCTCCCGGATGGGTTTATGGGATACCGTTACTCCGTGACATTATACATAAAACAGAGAGGAAGGTGAAGAAAAAAACCCGTGGCAGGAGGCGAATACATAATCAAAGCGCCGGCGTGCTGCCGTATCCCTGGCAAAACGCCGGCTATTTTTATTACGCAGTAAAAAACGGATTACTTCTTCGCGTCCGCGGCCTTTAGAAGCTCGTTTATCTTTGCCTCGAAGGCGGAGTAGGGCTGCGCACCTACCACTATCTCGCCCTCCACATCGTCGCCGCCACTGCTTGGCGCGAGCACGAAGCTTGGCGTGCCGCGTATGCCGATTGTTCCGGCATCGTTAGTGTCCGCGTCTATCTTTTCGCCCTTGTTGGCGTCTAGGCAGGCGTTGAATTTCTTCTCGTTTAGAGAAAGCTCCTTTGCATACACCCTCAATTTATCGACCTCGAGCGCGGCCTGGTTTGTAAAGAGCTTTTCCCTCATCTCCCAGTACTTATCCTGCTCTCCGGCGCAAAGAGCTGCCTCGGCTGCCTTTCTCGCGTTACTGTGGAAGGAAAGCGGCAGGTTACGGCTGACAAACTTCACCTTACCGGTGTCTATGAAGTTCTTTTTTAAGTCCGCGAATGTCGTATCGTAGAACCTTTTACAGAACGGGCACTGATAATCCGTGAACTCTACAAGCGTAATCGGCGCCTTCTTGTTGCCAAGCACGTTCGAGCCCTTTATGGACACCTTGCCTCTCGTCGGCTGAGGCTGCGGCGCTGCCTGCTGCGGAGCTGCTGCAGGGCGTTTTTCGAGTGCTTCCCTGATTGCCTTGAGCTCCTTTAATATCTCCTGCCCTGTTTCCTCTGTCATGGACTTGGAAGGTGTCTTGGCAGTAGTCTTGGCAGGAGCCTTGTTTACGGCCGGCGCCTTCACGGCATCTGCGGCAAATACGCTTACAGAGCCCGACATGAATACTACGGCGAACATTGCTACGACGATATTTTTCATCTTCCCTCCGTTATTAAGCCGCGGACATGGTCATGTCCGCGGCCGTGATTAACAGCTTTACTGATGCGGCCCGGCATAATAGTACCACATTTCATGCCGGCATGCATCGTTTTTCAAACGCTCTTACAGCTATCTGCAACCGCAGCTAACCGGCGAGGTCAAAGCACTACGCGGAATAATGCTGCCAACAACCGAAAAATCAGCCGCATTAACATTCGTATCCGTACACCCTGCGCCACCTCTGGCAACGGAGACCGCAGGATTGCCTATTGGATATGCAGATATCGGCGCACCTTCCTGGCAACCTGCCGAACCATTTCCCCAACCGACAATATCGACGGTAGCCGCGGTATCAGGCGGGCACGCAGTACCGCTCGGGGTGCCCCAAGCATTCATCAGCACCACCTTACCGGGTGCGCCATAATCCATCTCCAATGCGGTTCCTGTTACGTTTGCCGGGACCGGGGATCCGCCGCCTACAGAACCGGTTCTTATAAGCAGATAACCTCCGGGTGGAATCGTACCCACGAGCGGAGAACCAAGAAGCGGCTGCCATGCATTGCCGGTAACCGTTGGACCTCCATAATACAGCCCCCAGTCTGAAATATTTACCGTATTGGTGCTTCTATTATGCAACTCTACGAAGTCCTGATTATAAGGTCCAACAGGGCCTCCGAAGTATACCTGGCTGATAACCACGGACGTCGGCGAACACACCGGCGGAACGCAAACACCTGTCATACACTCGACACCGCCGTTTTCCGTACATGCCGTGCCGTCTGCCTTTGCCGGACTGGAGGAACACACGCCTGTGCTCGGATTGCACGTTCCGGCGTCATGGCACTGATCCGGAACCACACAGGTAACGGGATTATACCCTGTACACGTGCCGCCCTGGCACATATCGGTCTGCGTGCACGCATCGCCGTCTGCACATGCCGTGCCGTCTGCCTTAAACTGCATACCTGGTACTCCGGCCGTGCACACGCCATCCGCACACTGGTTGGCGGAAGTGGGCACATCCGCATCGTCTACCACGTCTTTCGTCCCACCTGCACCGTCACAGACCGTCATTTGACAATTTCCTGCAGTCTGTACAGCCACAGATGTGCCGTCTGCAGCATACTCTACTCCACATACCCCTGCCACACAAGTTCTTGCCTGACAGCTCGTATCACTGCCCGGACAATCTGCGGCTACAACGCAGGAACCCGCACAAACCGGACAAGCTCCGCCGCAATCCACACCGGTTTCGCTGCCGTTTTGCATGGCATCGCTGCATGTCGGCGTAGTGCACGTATTGGTGCAGCTATCGGCATTGCTAGCATTGCCGTCGTCGCACTGCTCGCCAATGGATGGCGAAACTATGCCATCACCACAAACAGGCAGCGTGCACGTATTGGTGCAGAAATCCGTATTGACCATATTGCCGTCGTCGCACTGCTCGCCAATGGATGGCGAAACTATGCCATCACCACAAACAGGCAGCGTGCACGTATTGGTGCAGAAATCCGTATTAACCATATTGCCGTCGTCGCACTGCTCGCCAATGGATGGCGACACTATGCCGTCGCGGCAAACAGGCCACATACACGTATTGGTGCAACTGTCGGTATCGACCATATTGCCGTCATCGCACTGCTCGGAGCCTGCCGATATGCCGTCGCCGCATAGCGTCTGACAAACGCTTGGAGAGCCTAAGCACTGATAACCGGGTTCCGCCAAACAAGTACTCTGGCATCCGTCGCCCGACATCGTATTCCGTCGTCGCACTGCTCGGAGACAGATACTATGCCGTCGCCGCAGACAGCGCAAACACCGCCTTCGTCGCTTTGCCCGTCACAATCATTATCCGACCCGTCGCATACCTCGGCCGACGGCAAATTATTTTGCACGCAAGTAGTGGCGCCGCCGGAACACGCCGTGGCTCCGTCTGCACATACCCCCGGCAACCCGGTGGAGCAAACATCCCCTATGGGCGCGTCAAACGGGGCTCCCATGCACCCGTTGGAAACGTCGCAGTAATCGGATGTACAAACGTTGCCGTCATCGCACATGAAGTCCTGCGTAACATGTTCGCATCCTACAAACGATTGGCAGAAATCCGCCGTACAACTTACGCCATCATCGCAGCTCAAAGGAGCTCCGCTCGAAACCGTGCCGGAAACGCATGTCTCCGCGCCGTTGCACATATCACCGTCATCGGCCGTGTTATTGCACCAGCCGCAATTATTGGGATCGCTCAACAGATCCGCCTCGCATCCGTCTACAGGGTCTCCGTTACAATCCTCGAAACCGGAATTACAAACCGCTCTGCACATCGCGCCGTCGCAAGCAGGGGTCGCGTTCGCCCCTACCTGGGAAGCGCAGTCGTTGCCGCAAGCTCCGCAATTGGCAGTATCGAACCACAGATCCGTCTCGCAGCCGTCGGCCATCGTGCCGTTACAATCGTCCCTGCCGCCCATGCACATATACTGGCACGTACCCGAAGAGCAGAAAGTATCGGCTCCGTCGGGAACTGCCGCAAGACAATCGTTACCGCAGGCGCCGCAGTTGAACATATCGTCGTCCGTATTTACGCACTGCGATGAACATGCCGTAAACCCGCCGAAACACTGACACGCGCCCGATACACACGAACCGCCGAGTCCGCAAATCGTATCAGGGGTTTCATCGGTTATACCGTTACAATTATTATCAAGGCCGTCGCACATATCGGCAGATTGATACACCGCTCCTGCGCACACGCCGCTCCAGAATCCGCTGACACAGGTCTCAGTGCCGCTCTGGCATGCGCCCACTTCCGTGCCAGGACCGCAAGAGCGCGTAACCCCGCTCTTACATTCCGGGCCAAAGGCCGCTCCGTACTCCGCCGAGCAGGTTTGCCTCCAGCAAGTCATATTCGTTAAACAGGCAGGGTCGCCAACATTAAAGACACACATGCCAAGTGTTGTCACAGAGCCATGACACTCTGCCGTCAGGCCCATGCTGTTTAGACAATCAGCAATACACATCATATCGCTGCCGCCGCACATTGCCCCGCACTCAAAAACCTGACTCTGCTCATCGCCCGTGCAGGCCGCCGTAACGCAGGAATCGTCTATCTGGCTGTTACAATCGTTATCAAGGCCGTCGCATATCTCGGGCCTGACAGGATTTACGAACTCGTTTGTGTCGCCACAATCCGTGCTGTTTGAAACATACCCTGCGGGCTGAGTACATTTTACAAGCGGCTTTGCCGCATTTCCAAAGGTGTCGTTATCCGCGTCTCCGTACCACGTCGGAGCGCCGGGGGCGTCGTCGACAACGCCGTTACAGTCTTCGTCGGTGCCGTCGCATGTTTCGGTGACAGGAGTTACTTCGCCTAAGCACGCAGCGCTAAAGGAATTGCCGTTACACGTGCGTATGCCCGAGCGGCAGGGGCCGACACCGATGGTAGATGGATCCGCTCCGTAGCATGAAACAAAGTCCCCGTTATAACAGCTTGCCAGCACAGAGGGCATGGCGCACGTCCAAGTAGAACCTGACTTTACCAGCACCTCGCCGGTCGAGCATATGTTGGCAAGCTTGGCAGCCGTAATAGCGCCGTCAACGACCGTGTCGGCCTCGGACGCCTTTACGGAATAAGGCACAGCAGCAAACTTCTGCCTCGGCATCATCTCGACGTCGGTTCCGACTTTAACGCCAATATAAACATCTGCGCCGCTTATAACGGAAGAATTAATCGGATTTACAACGGTTCCAAGAGTTGCGGTAAAAATGCCGTTTACGACCGTAACGCCGGCAATGGTCTGCGTCCATAACGGAGCGCCTCCGGTCGGCACACTATATATGTTGAAGGTGATATCGACCTGCCCCGTAATCGCAAGGCCCGAAGAATTAGTGAGCCTGCCCTGATATGTCAGCGTGCCGGGAACAGCCGCTTCCGAAAGAGATGACAGCAACACAAGAAGGAGAAGCAGCGCCCCCGTAAAAACCCCACTAAAACTTTTCATATATCTCCCCCTGGCTATTTTATTGGATTAAGATGTTCTCGAAAAAAGAAAAAACTCTATACGGACATTCGATATGACGTTCTTGCAAAGCTATATTTCAGCGCGTTCCTATTTAGACGTCATAGTACTGCTACTGCCCTGCCATTGTCAATGCGAATCTTGGCCGCTTAATTTTGTATCGCATCCGTCAGCAGCCTGCTTATCCGCGAATAATCACAAATATTTTTACGGCAAAACAGGACAAAAAGCTCTCTTAACTATCGGTAAAATAAATTTCCCAAAAACGCAAAAAAACACTTGACTCAAATAAATGCCCGTGTTAAGCTAATGAATTAGAAGTATCGGAGTAGTTGTTGGCTTACGCCGCAAGGACTTCATCTCTGCGGCTTTTATTTATGACATGCAGCCTCCGACTTCAAAATACATGAAGAAGGAGGTATCACGCGATGGAAAAAGGAACAGTAAAGTGGTTTAACGACGCCAAGGGCTTCGGCTTTATCAGCAAGGCCGACGGCACCGACGTATTCGTTCACTACTCGGACATCGCCACAGAGGGCTTCAAGTCCCTGGCAGAAGGCCAGGCAGTAAGCTTCGAAGTGGTCGCAGGCCCAAAAGGCCCGAAGGCAACAAACGTAGTAAAGATATAACAGTCCGCTCTACGTAAGCCCCCGCAGGTAATGCCTGCGGGGGCTTTTTTATTGATAACAACCTGCCTTCGCAAAAAGACTTTGAAAAAGAAGATTTTTTCCTGTATCATATATCCGTAACCGCGGATAATCCTTGACAAGAAAGAAGCTCTCGCATGATAAAGAAAACCTTTCTGGCAATACTTGTAAGCATCTCTCTCGTAACAACCGCCTTCGCAGGCATCATAGGAACGGAAGCCCCGAACTTCACTTTAAACGACATGGCGGGAAAGCCCGTCAGCCTGGCATCTTATAAGGGGTCGGTTGTTTTCCTCGACTTCTGGGCAAGCTGGTGCGCGCCGTGCAAAGAGGAACTCCCGAACATAAATAAGTTCGCCGAAGAGCTCCAGGGCTCGAAGTTCGTCGTGCTTGCGGTAAGCGTTGACAAGAAAAAATCCCATGCCGAGGACTTTCTAAAGAAGATACCCTCGCCCGCTCCTAACTTCATCGTGCTCCACGACGCTGCCTCCGAGGCCGTTTCCAAGTACAATGCCATGGCAATGCCGACGTCCTATATAATCGACAAAAAGGGAATCCTTCGCCACGCGCACTTCGGATACCAGCCGGGCGACCCCGGAAAATGGAAGACCGAGGTCGATGCCCTTCTAAAGGAACAATAACACATGAAAAAAATCTTCTTTATACTTGCGCTCTTTGCAGTTGCCGCAACCGCAGCCGGATGCGCCTCGGTAAAACCGTGGGAAAAAGAACGCCTCGCGGACCCCATCATGCAGTTCGACTATAACAAAGAAGAAAAAGCCGTAAGAGACCACTTCCTCGGCACAAGAGAAGGAAGCGCCGGAGGATTCGGCGTAAGCGGCGGAGGGTGCGGCTGCAACTGAAATGAATCTACGAGCCCTGTTTAAAGCCATCGTGCTCTCAACTGCCTTCCTCGCGCTAAGCGCACACAGCGCAAAGGCCGAGGACTATATATCAACACAGGCCTATGTCCATGCCTTTAATAACGATATCACTGTCGTCACCGGAGTGTTCGCGCTCAATAAAGACATCTCGCTCGAAACATCTGCGTACTTTAAATACACCATAGACTCAATCAACCCGAGCTTCTTGGACGCTGACGCGCAGTCCGGGGCATCTACCGCATCGAGCGCTCCGAGCTCGCCCTCTGATACAAGAAACGAGCTCATGGCAGGGGTAAGGCACGAGTTTCCCGGGCTCTTCGGCTTCGAGTTCTACTACGACTACAGCAGGGAAAAAGACTACGCCTCGGACACGCCAACCCTTTCGCTTAAGAAAGACCTCTTTGGCAAGAACACCACCATAAGCCTCGGTTACTCGAGGAACATGGACAAGGTATCTGGCCAGTATCTTTTAAAGACCGAGGATAGGACAACCAACAACTATTTTATCGGCCTTACGCAGGTATTTACGCCCGTGCTGGTCGGGCAAATCGGATATTCGAGAAGCGCATCCTCCGGGCAGATGAGCGAGGGCATAAGGCTTGTGCCCCTTGGAAGTGTAGCCCCGTCGACATGCATTGCGGTATCCCCAACCTGCGTGCCCGAAAAGCTGCCCGATACGAAGACAAGGCACGCCTACTTAATGGGCTTTAACTATTATATTGCAGAAGGGCTCTACGGCCTTCTCGACAGATCGGCAGTAAAACCAAAACTACGCTACTACACCGACGACTGGGGCATAAAGTCCTATACCTTCGAGGTGGAGTTCGACAAGTACGTGACAGACTCAGACATCCTTACGCTCACAGCCAGGGTCTACGACCAGACAAGGGCCTCGTTCTACGACAGGCAATATAGCGGAACAGAAGAATTCCTCTCTGCCTCGCCGCAGCACCTTGACTTCGGCACCCAGCTCTACGGCATCAAATGGAAGCACGACTTCGGGGCAGGGGTTTTCCCAGGTCTCTTCGAGAAACTGGCCATAGAAGCAAAGTACGAAATGTATCAGGAAACCACCGTCATAGACGCCAACATCTTCATGCTCGGCATAAGGGCAACGATGTAGCCGCATGCTCCCCTTTTTAGCAAAAATACCCGGCCGCCGCTTTGTCATAACGGCGGCCTTGTTTATTTCGGCCTGCATATTCGCCATTCCAACCTTAGCGCTATCCGAGAACCCGCCCTACGCGCCAAAGACACTTGAGCGCGGCTTTACGGTCATGGGCACGGAGTTGAAGGTCAAGATATACTCATCCACTGCTGCCGAAGAGGCTGCCGCACTAAACGGCTTCGATGCAGTTCTAAAGGAATTCCAGCGCATAGAGGACATGATGAGCGAATGGAAGGAAGGCTCTGCAATATCAGAGATAAACAGGAACGCCGGGATACAGCCGGTAAGGACGCCGCCGGAACTGTTCACGGTGATACGGGCCTCCATCGAAGTCTCGAAAATAACCGGCGGCGCCTTCGACGTCTCATGGGCAGCGATGCGCGGGCTCTGGAACTTTACTCCTGGAAGCGAGAAAGTGCCTGATAAAAAAGGAATCGAAAAACGTCTGCCGCTCGTCAACTACAAGAACATAATAATAGACGAAAAGAACATGACCGTATTTCTAAAGAAAAAAGGCATGGCAATAGGGCTTGGCGCGATTGCAAAAGGCTACGCAGTGGACATGGCCATGATGGAGCTAAAAAAGCTCGGCATGAATAACGCTCTCATCACAGCCGGCGGCGACATGCGCGTACAGGGAAAAGAAGGCAGCGAAAAATGGCGCATCGCCGTAAAACACCCGAGGGATAAGACAAAGCTTCTTCTCTCTCTTCCTCTGGAAAACATTTCCATATCCACATCAGGCGACTACGAGAGGTATTTTATAAAGGACAACGTCCTTTACCATCATATAATGTCACCAAAGACAGGGTACCCGGCAAGAGGGGCAAGGAGCGTTACAATAATCGGCCCTGACACCATGACAACGGACGCGCTCGCAACGGCAGTATTCGTCATGGGAGCTAAGGAAGGAATGGCTCTCGTAGAAAAGCTTCCGGGCATAGAGGCGATAATAATAGACACAGAAGGCAGCATGACAAAAAGCAGCGGCATAAATTAAGAGGCCGCCAGAAAAGCTCAATCAACGGTTATTACGACCTTGCCTCTGGCCCTGCCTTCATCAAAATACCGGAAGGCCTCGATGGCATCCTCGATTTTATAGATTTTGTCAATATGCGGCTTAAGTATCCCGTCCTTATAAAAGCCGGAGACGCACCCAAGGTCATCTCTCGACCCCTTGGAAATAAAAAACTCAAACTTTTGGCCGCCTTTTCTCGACATCAAAAACATTAAAGGAGCGGAGATAAAAGTATTACTGACACATACGCTCCCGACAAGAACGTATACGCCTTTTTCACCGAGCACCGCCTTATACCTCGCAAAAAAACCGGATAAAGCCAAATCCAATATAATATCGAACTTGAGCGATGACTTTGTCACGTCCTCGGTTTTATAATCTATTACACGGTCTGCGCCAAGGGATTTGACGAACTCGGCCTTGGAAGCGCTGCACGTGGCAGTAACCTCGGCGCCAAAATGCTTTGCCAGCTGCACGGCCATGTGACCGACATTGCCGGATGCTCCGTTTACGAGCACCTTGTGCCCATTTTTTATGCCGCCCTTGTCTCTAAGGCCCTGAAGTGCGGTAAGGGCTGCTACCGGCAACGCGCCTGCGTCGGTAAAGGGCATATACTCGGGCTTTAATGCAAAAACCCTCTCGTTTGCAGCCACGTACTCGCCAAGTCCACCGAGCCTGGCATCGCCGACATCGCCGAAAACATTATCGCCTGCCTTAAATGATTTCACATTTCTGCCGACCGCCTCGATTGTTCCTGCTGCATCGAGACCGAGGATTTTTACATTCGAGCGAAACATGCTTCTTGCCATAATGCGAAGAATAAGCGACTCACCTTTCAAAAGATGCAGATCGCCGTGGTTTAGCGAGGTTGCCCTGACGCGCACGAGCACCTCGTCATCGCCTGGAACAGGCTTCTCGACATCTGCCGAAAACCTTAGATTATCTATGCCGCCGAATTTTTCGAAATATACGGCCCTCATCTGCTAATCCTTTCCCATTAAGAGTTGCCGGACGTTTTATCGCCTGCCTATACCGCATACCGATTATAGCCGAAATCCCGGGGGGCGGCAACAGCACCAAAAGAGTTGTGAAAAAGCTATGCCCTCTTAAAACCCTTCATCGAAGCCCTTATATTCCCATACAGTTTTGCGCTCCACGAAGGAAGCTCCTTCATAACGTCTCCTGATACATCCGTCACGCGAAAATCCACAGGACTTATGATTACCTTTACGTTCGCCATGCCAATATCGGCCGCAAGCGTAAAGAGCTCTTCCGCAACCTCATCACCCATCGCAAGACACCCGATGGAAGCGGCTCCTCCGTGTATCATCACGTCGGTTCCGAGGTTCTCGCGCTTATCGAGAACACCCATCTCTTTATCGAAATCATTTGGATAATTCAGACGAAGAGACAGATGAAAAAGGCTGTTGGCATTAAGTAAGGTTACATCATAAAACCCTTCGGGCACCTGCGAGTCCCCTTCCATAAGCTTTGGCCCGAGCCTGCCGCTTGCCGCGAGCACCGTGTATGCTCTTACGAACCTGTACGCACCGCTCTTATCTGCTGCCCAAAGCTCCATTACCTTCTTATCCTTTATGGCAATAAGCGTAACCGCCTTTGGCGGATACTCAACCCCTGCCGCGGCAACGTCAGGAGCAAGACGCGCCCTCGCGCCGTCTCCATACTCTATAAGCCTGTCCTCGACTGTTTTTTTCCCCATATAAGTATGCACGGCCAAGGCCGCCCCTTCCCTGATATATCCGCGAAAAACAACCGCGCATAACGATACCACAACCGCCGCGACAATAAAACCCGGCCTCATGCCAAGCACCATTGTCCGCGTCATATCAGCCTCCCTGGCACATCCTTTAACAACACTTTAGATATTCCCGCATTCAGCCTCAGCTTAACATTACCCATATCGTACAAAACGCCCTTGCAGCTGTAATGGAGGCAATGTGGATTTTTTATGGAGAAAGTTTTGCCTTTCGATACCCTTGTTAAAACCCGAAACTTCTGATATCATATAAATCTCAGCAGAACTTTCCATACCAGCGAGGGGGAGAGCTTTCATGGAATTTAGCTCCACTGCCGAAGGCCTGAGGGCCTTTACAGAGTTCCTGATGAAAGACCACGAGGTAGTAGCGCCGGTAAAAAAACGCGGCAGGTTCGTCTTCGAGATAATCGATGACGCATCAGAGGTTGTCCGCGATTATCCGTCAACGCTTTTACCTCCGGTGCGTTTTATCTACCCTGACAACGAACGCCTCTTAAGCTTCGACCTAAACGACATTACAAACGCCTCGCCAATCGTCGATGCCCCGAGGCGCGCCCTGCTCTTTGTCCACCCATGCGACATACACGCCATAGCAGTAATGGACGAAGTGCTATCCAAAGAACCTGCAGACGCAAACTATCTGGCAAGAAGAAAGGCCGCGATCATTATCGGCTATGACTGCAAAACGCCATGCACGGAGAACTGCCTCTGCTTTGACAAGGGCTGTCACAAGATAGATGCCGGGTTCGATATAATGATAACAGAGCTTCGGGGCGCGAAATTCTTTGCCAGGGCCGGGTCGGAGGCCGGGCTTACGGCCTTAAAAAACTCCGGCTCCTTCGAGCGGGCCTCGCACTCCGATAAGCTCTCACTCGTCGAGGCAAAAGAGGCCAAGGACAAAAAATTCAAGCGCGTGCTTCCAAAGGACGTGGCCGTACTCTCGCACGAACTCAAGGCGCGGTCAGCTTCCACCATATGGAACACCGAAGGCGACAAATGCGTATCCTGCGGCGCCTGCAACATCGTCTGCCCAACGTGCTACTGCTTCGACGTCGCGGACACAGTGGACGTAACCACCATGAAGGGCGAACGTATACGCAAGTGGGACTCGTGCCAGCTCTCGGGGTTTTGCAAGGTAGCTTCCGGCGAGAACTTTAGAAACACCGCGGCGTCGCGTCTTAGGCATCGCGTATTCAAGAAAGAGGTCTACCTTAAAAAGCGCCTTGGAAGGTCCGGCTGTGTGGGCTGCGGCAGGTGCATAACGCACTGCATCGCAAAGATAAGCATAAAAGACATATTCACGCGCGTCATGAACGGAGAAGAGTGATGTGCAAGAGCGCTGACATAAAACGCTACCCCATGCCGGCAACGGTTGAGAAGATCGTCACGGCAACGGAAACCGAAAAGGTCTTCACCATCCGCCTTGACGGCGGCAAAACCCTTGGCCACAAGCCCGGGCAATTCGTCATGTACTCGATATACGGCCTTGGCGAGGCCCCTATCTCCATATCCTCCTCCCCTCTTGATAAAGACACATTCGACCTCTGTATAAGGGCCGCTGGCAACCTCACAAACGCCATACACGCGATGAAGGAAGGCGCGAGAATCGGCATCAGGGGGCCGTTTGGGAACGGTTTCTCCATGGACGCGCTCTATAATAAGGACGTTTTAATCGCTGCCGGAGGGCTCGGGCTTGCGCCGCTTCGCTCTCTTATAGAGACCATCACAAGAGAAAGAGACCGCTTTGGCCGCGTCATCCTTCTTGCCGGAGCAAAGCGGCCTGATCTACTCCTTTATAATGAAAGGTTCGGCGACTGGGCCTCGCACGGCATAGAGCTCCATTCGACCGTCGACATTGCCACAGGCAACTGGCACGGCCACGTAGGCGTGATAACAACGCTCTTTAAATACATCACCATAGACCCGGTAAAGACAATGGCCGTGGTAGTGGGCGCGCCCGTTATGTTCAAGTTCGTTATTCACGAGCTTACGACAAGGGGCGTGTTCGAATCCAACATCCTCATGTCGCTTGAACGAAGAATGCGCTGCGGTCTCGGCAAATGCGGGCACTGCCAGATAAACGGCATATACCTTTGCCAGGACGGGCCGGTTATAAGCTACCTCGACGCGAAGAAACTGGACGAGGCCATATGAGCGTGAGACCGAAAATAGGAGTGTTTAGCTTCTCAAGCTGCGAGGGCTGCCAGCTCCAGATACTTAACCTCGAGCGCGAGATACCTGCGATCGCCGGGCTTGTAGAGCTTGTTAACTTCAGAGAAGCGATGAACAAGATAAGCGACGACTATGCCATAGCGTTCGTCGAGGGCTCTATTACGAGAGAAAAAGAGGTCGCCGAGGTCGAGGCCATAAGGAAGCAGGCAAAGATACTTGTAAGCCTCGGCGCGTGCGCGCACCTTGGCGGAGTTAACAGCCTTAAAAATCCAAAGCCAAAGGAAGAATGGCTAAAAACAGTTTACAAGACTACCGATGTGTTCACCGACACCTTCGAGACAAAACGTGTTTCAGATGTGGTGAAGGTGGATTACGACATACCCGGCTGCCCTATCGATAAATTCGAGTTCGTAAGAACCGTGTTCGCGCTGCTTGCGGGTGTAGCCCCAAGGCTCCCGGACAAGCCCGTTTGCGCGGAATGCCGCGTAAAGCCCAACCCATGTCTTGTGGAAGATAACGAACTCTGCCTCGGTTCGATTACAAGGGCAGGATGCGGCGCCATATGCCCGACATACGGCGAGGAGTGCGTTGCGTGCAGGGGCGTACTAAAAGACGCGAACATAAAAGGCCTTACGAAGATACTCAACGACAGAGGGCATTCGAAGACAGCTATCAATGGAAAGCTCGAGCTCTTTAACCTGCTCGCAAAAATAGAGGTCTGACGCAATAGAGGTCTAATAATATGACTCACGACATACACATACGCATACCGCACGTAACAAGGGTCGAGGGGCACGGCAACATCGTCCTCGACGTAAAGAGCGGCAAGATAGAGGAACTGCGGCTCGAGATAGTCGAGAGCCCGCGCTTTTTCGAGGTCATGCTAAAGGGCCGTCCGATAACAGAGGTGCCAGGCATAACCTCTCGCATCTGCGGCATATGCGCCATAAGCCACACGTGCGCCTCGCTTAGGGCCTGCGAGGCGACTTTAGGGATTACACCGAGCGCTGAGACCATTATCCTAAGAAAAGTCCTTCTTAACGCCGAAATACTCCAGAGCCACATCCTGCATCTCGGGCTACTTGTGCTTCCGGACTTCTTTGGCAAGGGCTCGGTAATCGAGCTTGCAAAGACAGAGCCCGAGGCAGTGCAGGCAGCGCTCAGACTAAAGGCCGCTGCCAACGAAATCGCAGCTCTCTTTACCGGCCGCCACGTACACCCCATCGGCATGGCTATCGGCGGGTTCAAGGCATGGCCCGAGAAAAAAGTATTTTCAAAGGCCAGGGCCGTGCTCGAAGGAACTCAAAAGGACCTCGATGCGATGGTTTCGGTTTTTAAAACCCTTACGCCGCCGCCGCTTGAGAGGGCTACGAACTACGTCTCCCTCACCGCCGACAAAGAATACGCGCTCTATGACGGGGTAATCAAAAGAAGCATCGGCGGTATTACGAAAGTAGCGGACTATAAGGATGTAATAAACGAAGAGGTCGTAAGGTACTCAACCGCCAAGCAATCGAAAAGTAACGGCAAATCCATCATGGTGGGCGCGCTCTCAAGGCTAAACAACAACTTCCCACTCATATCCGGTGAAGCAAAGGACGCGGCAAAAAAGCTTGGCATGGCAGAGCCGTCCATAAAGCCTTTTGACAACAACACCGCGCAGCTTATCGAATGCGTGCACACGGTGTATGATTCGCTAAAACTTCTCGAAAGAGACATCCCGGACGGCGGCCCTCCTGCCAGGGCAACAAACAAGGCAGGCAGAGGTGTCGGCGCGGTAGAAGCGCCGCGCGGCACGCTCTACCATGAATACGAAACAGACAAGGACGGCATAGTGGTGTCTGCAAACTGCATCATCCCGACTGCCCAAAACCTTGCAAACATTGAGAGGGACATAGAGGCCATCGTGCCTTCCATTATAAAGGAGCCGCAAGAAAAGATAGCCCTCACCCTCGAAATGCTTGTGCGCGCATACGACCCGTGCATATCCTGCTCCACGCATTTTCTGGATGTAAAGCTGATAGGCGGCGGCAATGGGTAAAGACACGCTCGTCATAGGGCTTGGTAATATACTCATGGGAGATGACGGCGCAGGAATCAGGGTTATCGAGGAACTCTCAAAACTACAAGTGCCGGCAAATGTCGAGCTTATGGACGGCGGCACGCCGGGTGTTGACTTGATGAGCATAATAAAAAAATACAAAAAAGTCATCATAGCGGACGCGGTGCTCGACACAACACCCGGGGCCTCGGTACGCCACTTTCACGCAGACGAGATAACGGGGTTTGGCGGCGCGATGTCGCTCCACGGGCTCGGGCTCGAGGCCGCGATAACGCTAATGAAGACATTTGGCGAGGACCTCTCTGGCGTAACGGTAGTTGGCATACCAATCGAGAGGGCCGAGAGGACGATGGAACTATCGGTGGAAACACTTTCGCGCGTAAAGGACGCGGTCGAGTTTATAACCTGCGAATTCAACGGAGGCGGTCATGGATAAAAAAGAGATTCTAAGGAACTCGTATATATTCGGCTCGCTAACCGCCAAGGAGATAGACGCTGTAGCGGCCATTTCGGAGGAGAAAAAATACAAGGCAGCGAGCGTAATCTTCAAGGAAGGCGAAAAGGCCGAAAAACTATACCTCCTCGTTTCGGGCAAGGTGTCGATAGAGATGGACGTAAGCAGCAAAGAAAAAGTAAGCGTAATGACAGAGGCCAAGCCAGGGGGCGAGTTCGGCTGGTCGGCGCTAATAGACCCGCATATGCATGTCGTATCGGCGCGCGCTGCCGTTGACTCTACAATTCTTTGCGTCGACACAAAAGCGCTGGATAATCTCATCGCGAAAGATTACTACATGGGGTACGTGATAATGCGCGGAGTCGCGAAACTTAGCGCCGAGAGCACACGAAACGCAAGGCTTCAGCTGATACACACGCACTACGGGGCTTAAGATGTGCTATTCCATTCCAGGCCGCGTGCTCTCGATACTGAAGGGCCGCGCCATAATCGACTACTTCGGCGACAAAAGAGAGCTTTCCTCGGGCTTTGAGAACATAAAGCCAGGGGATTATGTCGTTGCCCAGGGCGGCATCGTCATCGAGACCGTTCCCGAAGACGCGGCAAAGGAAATACTCGAAGCATGGAGAGAGGCCTTCTTCCGCTTAAAAAGCGCCGACGAAGCGCTGCTTCTAAAAAACAGCGGCAACGAAGCTTCGGCAGAAACAAAAACCATCATCGAGGCCGCGCTCTCGGGTAAAACTCTCTCAAAGACAGACGTGCAGACGCTCCTCGCCTCCCCTGCAGCCGACCTTGCGTTCATCTGCTCTGCGGCAAACACGCTACGGGCAAGAGAACAGGGCAACTCTGCCTGCGTACACGGGATAATAGAATTTTCGAACTTCTGCGCGTCTTCATGCGCGTACTGCGGCATAAACGCCGCGAACCCGGGGCTTAAACGCTACAGGATGGAACCAAAGGAAATAATAGAGCATACGGTGGACGTTTCCAAGCGGCTCGGGTTCAAGGCAATAGTACTTCAAAGCGGCGAGGACGATTCATACGACGCAAAAACACTTTCCCATATCGCAAAGAAAATACTTAAGCAAACTCCGATGCTCCTTATAATGAGCATCGGGGAGAGACCAATTGAACTCTATAGAGAACTCTACGCTTCGGGCGTAAGGGGCGCGCTGATACGCTTCGAGACATCGAATAAAAGCAGATACTCAAAACTTCACAACAGCCCCCTTGAAGAGCGCGTAAGCCTGATAAAGGAACTTAAAAAAATGGGGTATGCTGTCATAACAGGCTCACTCGCAGGCCTCCCTGGCGAGACAGCGGACGACAGCGCAGAAGATATTTTACTTTCAGCCTCGCTCTCTCCTGAGATGCATTCCATGGGCCCGTTCATCGCGCACAGGGATACCCCGCTTAAAGACGCTGCTTCCATCTCACTTGAAACATATCTAAAGGAAACTGCGGTGCTTCGCCTGCTTGACCCTAAAAAGAGCATACTCGTCCCGAGCGCATTCGAAACGCTCTACGGGTTCGATGCCGTAAAAACCGCGCTTCTCTCGGGCGCGAACTCGATGATGATAAACCTTACGCCAAAAGAATACGGCGGCCTCTACTCGATATACCCCGGAAAGCAGCATTACGAAGAGGTCTCTGCTGACGTAGAGCGCAAACTCAGCCTCTTAAACGAACTTGGCAGGGCGCCGACGGATATAGGGATAAAGGTATGATTCTATGCGTAAAAATTTTTTAAAGACACATGACATACCTGCCGTTCTCGCAAAGACCGCCGCTCTCTCCAAGACTTCGATTAGAGAGGTGGTAGCCAGGGCACGAACGCTCTCCGGGCTTACGCTCGAAGAAACAGCGCTTCTTTTAAACGCCGCCGATGAGGAGCTTATCGCTGAAATACTTAGCGCTGCCAAAAATGTAAAAGAGGACATCTACGGCTCACGGCTCGTGCTCTTTACCCCACTCTACGTATCCGACCAATGCGTAAACGACTGCCTGTACTGCGGCTTCAGGAAAAACGGCAGCGAGCGCAGAGGCCGCGCCCTTACGAAAGAAGAAATACAAAACGAAACAACGGCAATAATAAACGACGGGCATAAGCGGATACTGCTCGTTGCAGCCGAAAACCCCGCAATCACGGATGTCGAGTATATTGCCAATGCAGTTGAAACGATTTACTCGGTAAAGGCCGGCAAGAGTAACATCCGCCGCGTGAACGTGAACATGGCGCCGCTCTCGATTATGGATTTTAAGAAGCTAAAAGCATCGGGCATCGGCACGTACCAGCTATTCCAGGAAACCTACGACGAGGCTGCTTACAAAAAGGCGCACGCAAAAGGGCCGAAGGCGGACTTTCTAAAGCGCCTCTACGCCATGCACGACGCAATGGAGGCAGGCATAGACGATGTCGGCATAGGCGCGCTATTCGGGCTCGGTGATTGGAGAGTAGAGACGCTCTCGCTCCTTGCCCATTCGATGGAGCTCGAAAAGACCTACGGCGCCGGGCCGCACACAATATCGATTCCGAGACTCGAGCCGGCAAACGGCGCGCCACTCTCTACTATACAGCCAAATGCCGTGTCTGACGCCGACTTCATGAAACTCACGGCGATACTAAGATTGGCCGTGCCATACACGGGCATAATACTTAGCACCAGAGAGAGCGCAAAGTTAAGAAACACTCTCTTTCACCTTGGAGTGTCGCAGATAAGCGCGAACTCAAGAACAACTGTTGGCGGACACATTAATAAGGAAGACGGCACGGCCCAGTTCAGCGTGCACGACAAGAGAACGACCGAGGAAATCATACGCGAGCTTTCAAAGGAAAACTTTTCGCCAAGCTTCTGCACCGCGTGTTACCGCACGGGAAGGACAGGTAGCGATTTCATGGAACTTGCAAAGCCTGGCGAGATAAAACGCTTTTGCGTGCCAAACTCGATATTGAGCTTCAAGGAATATCTCTTGGACTTCGGAGAAGCGGAAATGGTCGCAGAAGGCGAGGGACTAATCAAGAAAGAACTCGAACACATAAAAGACGCTGCACTTAGAAGCGCTACCGAGAAAAAACTCCGTGAAATGGAAGAAGGCAAGCGCGACCTGTTTTTTTAGCGCCGCCCCCTCACAGGGAAACGTCCGCGGCCTTTCACAGGCCCCTTCGCCCTCTCAGCGCCGCCCTGATTACCAACAAGCGCTTCCTTTTGCCCCTCCCTGCCCTTAAACGTCTTCTCCACAAAACAGGTATTACCGTCCATGTCCTTTTCTGCCCAGTACATGGCAGTCGAAATGGTGGCAGGGGCAGGGGTAAAGAGCTGCGTCTGCTCCGGCGTAACGCCAAGTTCGGATACCGCGAAGTCCTTTAACTTCTTCATATCGGCCTCGGTGCACCCGGGGTGCGCGGCAATAAAGTAGTATGAAAGAAACTGCCGTAGCCCTGCCTCCTTGTTGAACTTGAAAAAGAGGTCCTTGAACTTTACAAGTGTATCTCGTCCGCACCCGGGCTTGGCCATCATACCCAGCACCTTCTGCTCGGAATGCTCGGGCGCGATCTTAAGCTGCCCGGAGACATGGTTCGTAACTATTTCCTTTAGATACTTTTCACCGCACTTTTTATCGGCGAGCACCATATCGTAGCGTATGCCGGAAGCGACAACCGCCTTCTTTACTCCCGAAACTGCGCGAACGGCCTTCAGTAGCTCTATCTGTTCGTCATGTCCCTGTTTCAATGCCGGGCAAACTTCCGGCGAAACGCAGCTCTTATCAGCGCAGCAGCCCTTCTTTTCCATCCTCGCGCAGTCGCTCGCATACATGTTTGCCGAAGGCCCTCCGACGTCGTGTATCATGCCCTTGAACCTCGGATGCTTCGCTATAGCCTCAACTTCCTTAACTATGGACGCCCTGCTCCTGCTCCTTACGCGGCGGCCCTCGTGCACGGCTATCGCGCAAAACGCGCACTCGCCGTAGCAGCCGCGGTGCGTTGACACGGCAAAGCGTATGGTTTCCAGGACCTTCACCTCGCCGTCTTTCCTGTGCACCGGATGAAGCTCTCTCTCGTACTCGAGGTTATAGACCTTATCGAGCGCCTCGCCTGTAACATACGGCGCAGGCGGGTTCTGCACAAGATACCGGACGCCGTGGCGCTGCGTAAGGGCCTTGGCTGTCACTGGGTCGTTATTGGAATAGAATATCCTGAAGGCCTCGAGGAATTTTTTCTTATCGTCCCTCGTCTCCTCGAAGGACGGCATCTCGATTGAGCCAGCAACCAGCGTCTTGGAAATATAGCAAAGCCCCCGAATGGTCGACGGGTCTCCTCCGTTTTTAAGACAATTAGCAAGCTCCCTTGCCGAGCCCTCTGCCATGCCATAGAGGAGATAATCGGCCTTTGCATCGAACAGGACAGAGCCGCGCACCCTGTCGGTCCAGAAATCGTAGTGAGAAACGCGGCGCAGACTTGCCTCGATGCCTCCAAGCACTATCGGCCGGCTTGTATCGCGTCGAAACCTTTGTATGAGGTTGGAATAAGCGATTGCCGCTCTGTCTGGCCGCTTGTCATTAACGCCGCCGGGCGTATAGTCGTCGGCCTTTCGTTTCTTGCCGCTGGCCGTCCGGTTGGCAACCATCGAGTCTATGCACCCTGCGGTCACGCCCCAGAAAAGCTTGGGCTCGCCAAGGCGCATTATGTCCTTATCGGTATCAAGAGCGGGCTGGCCGATGATGCCGACCTTATAGCCCGCAGCCATCAGGACTTTGCCAACGACCGAAACGCCGACAAACGGCGAGTCGATGTACGCATCGCCGCTAACCAGTATTACATCAAGGCCCTTCCAGCCAAGCCTCGTTAGCTCTTCTTTTGTGCTCGGAATGAACATTTTTAAGTATCCCCTGCCTATCGTATTATTTTACCACAGGCGCACTGCGCAAGGCGAGATAAAGAGACATGGCTATAAAATTTCCAAAGACACGCCTGCGATTTCTGTGATAATATATATACGGGGTGCACCGTGGCAGATAACAACTCATCGCAAAATCCCGATACCGAAAAACCCGTATTCTCAAGCGAACTACTGGGCGGCCTCGCGGCCATGCTGGTGGCTCTTCCCTCATCCATCGCCTTCGGCGTCATAACATACAGCTCTATCGGCCCCGAGTACGCGGGCATAGGCGCAATGGCCGGCATGGTAGGCGCAGGTGCCATGGGGCTTGCAGCGCCGATATTTGGCAGGACAAAGGGGCTCATCTCCGCGCCGTGCGCTCCTTCGGCAGCGGTGCTTACGGCATTCATTGCCGCGCTCATTGCCGGAGGCTCTGGCATAACCGCCTCAGAGATACTTCCGCTTCTCGTGCTAACCGCCATAATGGCCGGGATATTCCAGGTCGTTTACGGAGTAATCGGCGGCGGAAACCTGATAAAGTTCATTCCGTACCCGGTAGTTAGCGGCTATCTCTCGGCAGTTGCGTTAATCATTGCCATAGGACAATTGCCGAAACTATTTGGCCTTCCAAAGGGCACGCATCTCTTCTCTGGGCTTGCCTCGCCTGAGCTCTGGAGATGGGAGGGAATAGTAATCGGGCTTGTGACAATCGTACTGATGCTAACGTCGCACCGCATAACCATGCGGCTGCCGTCTGCCATAATCGGCCTTATAGGCGGCGTTGCCGCATATTTTATCATAGCCGCATTTTCCCCGGCGCTTCTCTCGCTTGACGCAAACGCCCTTGTCATAGGCCAGCTCAAGGCCTCGGGGTCGTTTCTTTCAACTGTAGGGGAAAGGCTCTCGTCGCTATTTTCGATAAAGGCCGAGACTATCGGCTTGATAGTAGTTCCAGCTCTAACACTTTCCGTGCTTCTCTCTATCGACACGCTAAAGACCTGCATCGGCCTCGACGCCATCACCGGCAACCGCCACAACTCGAATAAGGAACTAAGAGGACAGGGAATCGCAAACCTCTTCTCCGCGTTCACCGGAGGCATGCCCGGGGCAGGCACAATGGGGCCGACACTCGTAAATGTATCGAGCGGCGGAAGAACTTTCATGTCCGGCCTTATAGAAGGCGGCTTCGTAATCCTTGCGGCCATACTGCTTGGAGGGCTCATCGCCTGGGTGCCGATAGCGTCCCTTGCCGGCATACTTCTCGTCATAGCGTACCGCATGTTCGACAAAGGGATGTTTCGCCTCTTAAAGCACCGCACAAGCCGCTTCGACTTCGCTGTCATCGCAGGCGTTATCGTCGTTGCTCTCGCAGACGACCTGATAGCGGCCTCAGGCGTGGGTGTTGCTCTCGCAATCCTTCTATTCCTAAGAGACCAGATAAAAGGCTCTGTCATCAGAAGAAAGCTCTACCTTAACCAGATATCATCGAAGACAAGACGGCTCGATGCGGAAAGAGCAGTGCTACACCGCGACGGGGAAAAGGCCGTGTGCTGCGAGCTGCAGGGCAATTTGTTCTTTGGCACGACGGACCAGCTCTTTACACAGATAGAACCTGACCTTAAAACAAAGCTCTACGTCATCTTCGACATGCGCCGCGTGCAGTCGATGGACTACACTGCAGCGCATCTATTCGAGCTCATGCACGCGCGGCTTGCAAAGCGCGGGGGCCGCTTAATACTTTGCCACATGCCGCTGGCGCTGATGGAAGAAAGAGACTTCGAGAAGTATCTTCGGGAGATGGGGGTTGTCAAACGCCACACCGGCGTAAAGGTGTGCGACACGCTCGACTACGCGCTCGAATGGACGGAAGAGCGGCTTCTTGACGCATCCGGAATAGAGCGAAAGAACGAGGAAACAAGGCTAAAGCTTCGCGAGTTCCACCTTTTTCGCGAGTTCGAGGACGATATCATGGTGGACCTCTTAAAATGCATGACAGAGGCCGAGTTCAAATCCGGAGAGAAAATAGTATCGAGCGGGGATACAGGAGACGAACTTTTCCTCGTAAGAAAAGGAAGTGTGCGGATAATGCTCCCTCTTGGCGGCGCCAAGTGGCACCATCTTGCAACGGTATCGCAGGGAGACTTCTTCGGCGAGCTCTCGTTCATAGACAAGAACGTCCGCTCGGCAGACGTCGTGGCCAAGACGCCTACGAACCTATATGTGCTCTCAAGGGCCAAATTCAACGAAAAGGCCCTTGCCAACCCCACCCTCGGAATAAAGGTGTTTGCGAGGCTCGCATCCGCTGCCGCGGCACGGCTTAGGCTAACGGACGCTGAGCTAAAATCTTTAGAAGAGGGATAAAACGGAGGTTTCGAAATCCCTAAAACGCCCGGTCAAACGCAATCGTAAAAATGTACCCTAAACCCCGCCCATGGCGTCCATCACGATTCCTTCACGAAGCGCAGTCTTGCAGACCGTCATGCCCTTCAAATGCAGTTTCTTAAACACTTCCCTAAGTATCAACGCGCCTGCGGTTATTATGTCCACCCTGCCCGGATCAAGCCCGGGAATGCGCTCGAGTTCGCGCGTATCCCCGCTCGCATCGAATATCATATCGGCAAGGCTTAGCAACTCGGCCCTGGAAAAGGACGCTACTCCATTTCCGTCCTTCTTCGTCTTGCCGTTTGCCGCCCTTATCATCTTAGAGAGGTTCATAATGGTGCCGGACGTGCCTATGACAGCGTCGAAATCGCCGTAACGAAGCGCGTCGGGCAATTCCTCCAAAAGCCCGTCGACATAGGCCTTGCACGACTTAAATGCCGCGCTGCCGATAGCGCCGCCCTTGAAATATTTGGCCGTAAGGCGCACAGCACCCATCTTAAGGCTCGTTGAATAAAGCGCCTCGCCCTTTTTACCCACAAGTATCTCGGTTGAGCCGCCGCCTATGTCGACAAGGAGTATCTTTTTAGAGAACACGGGCATAGAGGAAAGCACACCCAGGTATATCAGCCTTGCCTCCTCTTTGCCCGATATGACGTTTATCTTTACGCCTGTGCGTTTTTTGACCTCGTTTAGAAAAACGCGGCGATTGGAGGCCTCTCTCACAGCGCTCGTTGCTACTGCCTTTACGGTAGCGCCCTCGAGCTCGGCTAGTGCGCTAAACATCTTGATTGTGCGCACCCCCCGCTTCATTGCGTCGGCGGAGAGACGCTTCATGGAGCCGCCGCCAAGGCGCACGGTCTCTTTTTCCTTGTCTATTATGCGAAACTTCTTTCCCACCGTCTCGGCAACTATGAGATGGAATGAATTAGTGCCTACGTCTATGGCTGCGAGTTTTTTAGGCCGTTTCTTCACCGGTCGTCCTTTGAGTTGCGCCGCTCGTTACTGGCTTTACGCGAAGCCCCTTTTTCAAATCCCTAAGCGTCCGTTTCGACGCAAACCGCCTCCAGATGCCTGAAAAATCACGGCGGCAATCCGAGGCTATCTCCCGCTGCAACATGTATATCTCGCCAAGCACGAATCCTGTTCCGGGCCTAAGCCCCTTTAAAATCTTACCGTCCAATATATCATCGATAAAGCCTCTGGTAAACACAGTATCTTGCATATCGCCTAAGCAATCCTGCATCTCCACAAGACGCTTTATGAAAGGATCGAGGGCCCTTCCGTATGCAGGAGAAATTGCCTCAAGGCCGTAGCGCAGCCGCTTTGCCTCTATGCGAAGCTTATGAAAATCTTTCATGCGCTGTTTTTTAAATGCCTCGCTGCCTTTTTCAACAACGCTTTCGAACATGCCTTCCATCATTGAAGGCACGGCATCGGAGATTTTCTTTACGGCAACGGAGGAAGAAGGACGCTTGGGCTCTATCGTATCCGTAAGCGCCCTTAAGCGCCTCTCCATCCTCTTATACCTGGCAGACCCTAATGCATCACTTAGCGCCTTTAGCGGAAAAGAGCGGTACGCCATTAGGCGTTTAACAAGGAACATCTCCTCTTCTCCGGCAAACCGCTTGAGCTTTGCGTAGCGCGGGAGCTTTAGCAAAAATACATCTATATCGCGCACGCGGCCAAGGAGAGCGCCTATCCATTTTAAGTCCCTTGATATGACCTCTGCACGTTTTACGCCAAGCATCGGGCCAAAGAGGCTTAGCGCAGACCTCATGCGTCGCACTGCAACGCGCCCCCTGTGCACGCATTCGACGTCAGTATCTTTTTTTATCCCATCTATTTCAGAGGCGAGCCTATCCATATGAAAGACAAGCACCTTCTTTGCGGCGCTGTCCACGCGGTCAGAGGTCGCGACATTTAACACCGGCGCAAAGGGAACAACCTTTGCCGCCTTCCCGGAGACCTCGCTTTGCGTTTGTCTGGCTTGCCGTATCACCGGTATTCTATCGCCTTGCCGAGTTTTTTTACGAGGAGAGCGTGCTTAAGGACTGCCTTTCCAACCTCTGCGCCGTAGTCGGAACCGGATGCCTTTACGCTTATAACCGCTACCGCGCCGCCAACAGCGCACTTGAAACCCTTTACATTGCCAAGATGGCGGCAGTCGAATGCGTCCGCAACGCGTAGAATTGCGGCAAGCCATTCAACCCGGTTACGGTCCTTCTTGGAAAGCTTTGCGAACTTTTTGTGCCGTTCTTTGTCAGGAAGCGCCTTTGTGTGGTATCTTGCGATAAGCGAGCAGAGTATCCTGTCATCTTCCCGGAGCCCGGGTATATCGAGAGAGCGTATGATAGAGGCCGAGGCCTTGTGGTGGCCTCCAAGCGCTGCGTCTTTATTCGACCAGCCCGTATCATGGAGGATGGCGGCGAGCTCAAGAAGACGCTTTTCCTTCTTGCCAAGCCTGTGAGCGGCCTTTAGCCTGTCGAAAAGATTTAACGCAAGTATCGAGACCTGCGTGCTGTGCGCAGGGTCCGGGTCAAGGTCGTGCTGCGTCTTTACGGCAAATTTCAGCGCCTCGTCCTCTTTGCCTTCCGGCATGAAGCAGCCTCCCCAAGCTAAAGTTTGCGCTTCGCCTTCTTACCGATCTTCTTTACTATCTCCTCGTACGGAGCAGACTTAACGCCGCCCTTACGCGCAATCGCTATGAGCTCTGCCTGGCTCCTTACGGTCTTATCGTCGTCCTTGGGCTTCTTCCTCGTATACGAACCATCACTCTGCATGATACGCGCCTTGACGTTGTCTTTTAGATAGGTCAGCAGTATCTCGTCCATGATGCGCGACTTAAGATCATTATTCAAGATGGGGTAGAGTATCTCCACACGCTTCGAGAAGTTCCTCGGCATCCAGTCTGCGCTGCCAGAATATATCTCCGGGTTGCCGCCGTTATGAAAATAGTAAAGCCTCGAGTGCTCGAGAAAGCGGTCGAGAATGCTTGTAACGCGTATGTTTTCACTTATCCCAGGTATCCCCGGCCTAAGACAGCATATGCCGCGAACTAGAAGGTCGATTCTGACCCCTGCCTTCGAGGCCTCGTAAAGCTTGGTTATGGTCTCTGGGTCGACAAGGGCGTTCATCTTGGCGATTATCCTGCCCTGCTTCTTCGCTTTTGCGGTCTCTATCTCGCGCTCTATCAGGCGGTGCATCGTGTCACGCGTGGTAACCGGAGAGATCGAGAACTTCGAGAACATGGCCGTGACCTTTTCCTTTGTAAACATCTCTCCTCCGGTCCAGGAGTTAAAGCCTGTAAGCACGTTAAAGAGAGCGGAGACGTCGTTGCCGAAATCCTTATCGCAGGTAAAAAGCCCTATATCCGTATAGAGCTTGGCAGTGACGGCGTTATAGTTGCCGGTAGAAACGTGCACGTAGCGTTTTAAGTGCTTACCCTCGCGCCTTACCACAAGGGTCGCCTTACAGTGCGTCTTCCACTTAACGAAACCAAAGACCGCGTTCACTCCGGACTCCTGCATCTGCACGGCCCTGTCTATGTTATGTTCCTCGTCAAACCTTGCCTTAAGTTCAACGACAGCTGTTACGTGCTTGCCGTTCTCTGCAGCGCGCCGAAGCGCGCTTATAACAGGCGAATCCTTGCCAACGCGGTAGAGCGTCTGCTTAATGGCCAGAACGTCCGGGTCGTCGGCAGCGGCGTTTATAAAGTCCATCACAACGGCGAATGAATCGTATGGATGATGAAGAAGCGCATCGCCTTCCTTTATGGTAGTGAAAATGTCTTTGCCGGAAGCAAAGCGCTGCGGGATTCTGGGATTAAACGGCTCATCCTTGAAGGAGGCCTCGACAGGAAGGTCGTATAACGCCATCAGGTCGCAGACGTTTATCGGGCCGTCTATGTAATAAACAAACCTCTCGTGCAAGGCAAGGTTCTGGCAAAGAAGCTTTACGGCCTTTTTCGGCGCTCCTGCCTCTATCTCCACCCTCACTGCAATCTGCTGCGTTCTGTCGTGAAGCTCGGAGTGCACGGAGGCGGCAAGGTCCATGACCTCCTCTTCGTGAAGGTCGTAGTCCTGGTTTCTCGTGAGACGAAAGGCCAGCGTATCGGTTATCTCCATGCCCGGAAATAGCCGCTTTATGTTCTTTTTGACGAGATCCTCGAGGAGCACGAAGCGGCGGTCTTTTTTACCCTCGCCCTTTACAGGTATAAGGCGCGGCAGCACGGAAGGCACCTCGACGAACGCATAGGCCCTTGCGCCCTTTTCGACATTCGGCTCTTTGAATACGACCATTATGTTGAGCTTCAAATTCCCGAGAAACGGGAATGGATGCCCCGCGTCCACGGCAAGCGGCGTTAGCACCGGAAATACGAGCTCTTCGAAATATTCGTTTAACCGCTCCCGCTCGGAGGCCCCGAGGTCGTCTATCCTGTCGAGGTAAATGTTAGCTCCCCTAAGTTCCGATAGCACGGGCTTTTTAAGGCTCTCGTACTGCTCCTTTACAAGAAGCCTCACCTTTTCGGCAATCTCTTCTATCTCCTGCTCCGGCGTTCTGCCGCTTGGGTCGAGGTTCTTTAGCCCGGCATTCACAACGCGCATAAGGCCTCCGACCCTGACCATAAAGAACTCATCAAGGTTGGAGCTAAAAATACTCGAGAACTTGAGCTTTTCAAGGGCCGGCGTGAGCGTATCCTCCGCCTCTTCAAGGACCCTTCTGTTGAACTCGAGCCACGCAAGCTCCCTGTTTATATAGAGTGCCGGGCTCTGTAAATCCGTCTCCTTCGAGAGCGCTGCCGCGGCCTGCTCTTCAGCCTTGCTTGTTATGCTAACTACCTGTTTGTCCTGAGCCATAATGTCTTCATCCCCCGTTCAAGATTAAATGCGAACGTTCCCCTGAAGCTCTAAAGTGCCTTCTTCAAATGCGCGCATAGTTCCTTTAATATCTTCAGGCGCGCAAAGTACTTGTTATTTGCCTCGATAACCACCCACGGCGCCACGTCCGTGCTCGTGCGGTCTATCATTTCATCTACGGCCAGTTCGTACTTGTCCCATTTCTCACGGTTACGCCAGTCTTCGTCGGTAATCTTAAAGTGCTTGAAGGCTATCCTTTCCCTCTCCTTGAACCTTTTGAGCTGCTCATCCTTCGATATGCTTAGCCAGAACTTGAGCACCGTGACGCCGTTATCGGCAATCTGCTCCTCGAAGTCGTTTATCTCGCTATAGGCCCTCATCCAGTCGGCATCGGAGCAGAACCCCTCGACCCTCTCTACCAGCACGCGCCCGTACCACGACCTGTCGAATATCACGAAACTTCCGCTCCTTGGTATATGACGCCAGAAGCGCCAGAGGTAAGGGTGCTGTTTTTCCTCGCCAGTAGGGGCCGCAACCGGCACTATGCGGTAGCTTCTCGGATCAAGCGCTCCGGTGATGCGCCTTATGGCGCCGCCCTTGCCTGCGGCATCCGAGCCCTCGAAGACGAGTATGGCAGCCGTCTTCTTGAACTTCGAGTCCTCGACTATCTCCCTTAATTCGCGCTGGTGCTTGAGGAGTTTTTTCTCGTATTCGTTTTTGGTTGTTGCCTGCGAGTATTTCAGCGATTTGATGAGGAACTTGCCGTCTATCGGCGGCAAGGCGCTTGGCAGGCTCGCGGCGGCCTCGACCTTTTTTCCGGCAAGGCGTTCTTTCAAGGCGTTAAGTATGGTCTTTCCAACCGTGAGATGGCGATACCTGGCGTCAGCGCCCTCCACTATCATCCACGGTGCCTCTGCCGTGCTTGTTCGCCTTAGCACGCGCTCCGAGACCTTTCTGAACTTATCGTAGAGCTTAAAGTGCTCCCACTCTACCTTACTGGCTCTCCAGCCCTTTTCCTTGTCTTTTTCGAGCTTCTTAAGGCGCTTTTTCTGCGCGTCCTTCGACAGATGCATCCAGAATTTTAGTATGAGCGCCCCTTCGTCATGGAGCATCCGCTCGAGCCTTATTATCCTCTCGGCGGACTCATCAAGGTCCGCGTCCTTTGTCTTCTTGAAAACGCGCTCGACTATGGGCTGCGTGTACCAGGACCCGAAAAATATCCCTATCTTTCCCTTTGGCGGAAGCGAGCGCCAGAACCTCCACATATCAGGGTGCGCGCTTTCCTCTTCCGTAGGCGCGCTCATTGCGTTTGTTTCGATGTAGCGCGCGTCCATCCACTCGTTAAGGAGCCGCACCGTCGGCCCTCTTCCCGCGCCGTCAACGCCGCCTATCAGTATTATAACCTGGAACTTCCCGGCATCACGCAAATCAAGCTGCGCCTCAAGAAGGTTTTTCCTAAGCTCCGGCACCTCCTTATCGTATTCCTCTTTGCTGATCTTATGACCGAGTTCCGCAGATTCAAACATGGCTACCCCCTCCCCGTAGTATTAAATAATGGAAAAAACAGCCTGCCCCCAAAATAAGACGACGGCAATGTCATGTATTGGAATGTCTAGAAGAATGTCCGGCAGTCTGGGGTCTAAAGCGCACGGGCTTGCCGGAAAGGCCCTATCTTTTTATTAAAGCAAATTTCCGGGAAATATTCAAATGCTAATAAAAATACCGGCAACAAGACCTGCGCCCAACGGAAAACAGGCCGGTCTAACCACCTGATATTGCAGGATAAACAGCAAAAACAAGGCCCCGGCAGCTGCATACGGCAGCTACCGGGGCTGTTTGGAAATAGCAAAGCGATAAAGGCTTAGAACAGCATTGAAAGCGCAAGCTCCACGCGGGCCTCGTTAGGGATATCCTCGCCGTCAACTGTGGATGAGTCCTTTGACATGGCTGCACCTACGTCTATATTGACAAGCCAGAGGTTCAATCCCAGACCTGCCGTGTACACGAGGCCGATGTCGTTTTCCGCAAGATTCTTGTACGCGCCGCCGCGAAGCCTAAGGAAGTTAAATAGATTTAGCTCCAGGCCGGCAGCGACATTCTTAGACTTATACTCATCAGAAACAGCCGTATCGTTCTCGGTTAAATCCATGTCAACGGCAAAAAGCAGCATGTCGACGGGCTTAAAGGCTATGCCTGCCCTGACCTGCGCTTTTTCCTTTATAGTGTCCGGGCCGCCCGTGTATAACGGCTTCATGTCGAACTCAGGCGAGTTCACGTTCCTTGCCACCACGCCAAGCCGCAGCCTGTCGCCAAACCTGTAGAGAGCGCCGACATCCACGCCAAAGGCAGTGCTGTCCACATATTCTTCCTTGGCGTTATCTAGCGCGTCGCCAAGGTCGGTGTTAAATATCCTTAGCTCTATATTGTAGACCCTGGCCTTCATGTACTTGAAGTTAACGCCAAGCGCAAAATCGTCGGTTATTTTTCTGCCGTATGTCAACGGGATCTCGGCAACTCCTATGCCCCTGAAGATAAGCTTGGACATGTTGTTGTCTATCGAATTACCCGAGGCCGCGGCGGCATCACCGATAGCGGCAACGGTCTCTATCTGCGCTACTATATCCGCGGGAACGCTTGCTGCCGGCACCTGCGACAAACCGTAGTCAACGGCATTGATGAAGTTACCTCTTTGCGTTGCGTCCCAGCCAAGCCCTGTAAGAAAGGTTTGCAGTTCGGTCTTCTGCGCTGCGCTAAGATAGGTACCGCCGGCGCACACACCGGGGCATCCGTAATTGGCCGGATTGGTAAAGTCGTTTAGCGTAAACGTGGTGCCGGTAGTAACAGGGCCGATATTTACGAGGTCTATGCTCCCTTTTGCCGAGACATCGGCAAAGGCATAGCCGCCAAGCCCCCAGTGCCCCGCCTGCATCCTCAAGCCGCTATTGGCCATAAGCGCAACCGAGCGGTCGGGGTTGTCGTTAAAAGTTTTCAGATCGTTGATGATGCGTATGAAGTCGTTTACCTCGGAGGCCGCAAGGGTGCCGCCGTTAAACCTGTCGAAATCTATCTTGGATATCTTATCTATCTGCTCGCCTAAATCCTCATGCACCTGAAGGCCGACACCGACATCTACAACGGCGCTAACGCCGCGTCTGCCGTACTCACCGCCCTCCGAGTCCAAGAAGAACCCGAATGCCGCCGGGTTCCAGTAGCTCGCGGTGGCGTCGTTTGCAACGGCCACATTCGCGCCTCCCATGCCAAGGGCCCTTGGCCCTACCATGCTCCACTCCCTTGCATCGGAAGGCGAGGCGCAAACTACGGTAACAACCGCCGCAAAAATAACGGTGAAGATGAATTTTCCGCTCATACAGGCTCCTGACATTACCGATACACCTTCGACTTAGTGCGGCATTTCCCTGGCAAGCACAGCGATGGTATCTGCGGCAACGTCTTTCAATTCCGGCTTGAACAACGTGTATTCCTCGACCACCTCGTGCCTTCCAATCCATACAACTGCGCCTGTTTCGAGGTTTACGAGACGCAGCGAAAACCCTGCCTTCGCCACCTTATTCCCTCCGGCCCTGCCATAATCCCACGACGTAACGTTAACGATAAGGAACGCGTCATTGCCGCCAAGCTCCTTCTTTATCTTTCTGGCAGCCGCATTGTCCGCGATGCCAAACATATCTAGCTTTTGCAGATAAGCCGCCAACGCCCCGGCAAGCTCCTCGGAGCCTTCTATCTGCTTTCTCGTGGCCGCGCCGTCCACCACCTTCTTATACCATCCTCTTTTATTTAGCCCGGCGGCAACGACACCGTCAATCTCGTCTGCTCCGGCGCCGTGTTCGCCAACTATTGCCGGCAAAACAACTATGGACTTGGGATGAAAATTCTTTGTATCCGCTGTAAGCTTACTGTATTTATTGGCCGTAGAACACCCGTATAACATCGCGACAGCCATAAGCACAACGGCAACATGCGCAATCAGCGGCCTTTTTGCGATATTCGCCATATTCCCTATAAACGGCACCAATATCCCTCTCATACCAACGCCCTCCTCATAATAAATAAAATGATATCGAACGACTCACCAGCGGCATAACACGCCACATCCGTTAACAGCACCAACACGCATATTCCGTAAGCACCATCGCGCACGCAGTACAGCCGGTTAACGATTCCCTAGAACCGGGGCCCGCCAAACTGCACATTGAAAATAACACCACAAAACGCCTTCTGTCAATACAGGATATAAAAAAGGCGGCGACATCTTGAATTTTCTCTGCTCAAAACATCGCCGATTAAGGTATTATATCCTCTACCCCCCCCATAAAGTCAATAAATTTTTGGCATACTTGCGCGCCACAATCATCGGCATCAAAACGCAGCCTCCGGCGCCGCCAAAAGGCTCTCCGGCCATATACCGACTGTGCGGCACAGGCTATTAATACCTATAGGAAATCCACTGGAATTTTTAAACGACCAAGGCCTCTACGTTGCTTGACATCTGTTTGAACACAAAAATAGCCAGATGACACAGTGGCATGCTCACCTGAAGTTCATTGCCTTGAGGGCAGCTGTATCTACCCTCGAAGAGGAGACAGGGAGGGGGCACAAAAAGGGGCACAGTCAAAGTGAAAAAGGGTTAGCAAACGCGCTAACCCCTTGATTTAATTGGCGTCCCCACGGGGATTCGAACCCCGGTTACCGCCGTGAAAGTTAGAACCTATAAAAAACTGTAACTCCGCGGCTTGCTTGGCTTTCTTCCAATTTATTGATTTTTAAGGGTTTCTATAGATTC
>JAOUFM010000015.1 GCA_029858205.1 Deltaproteobacteria bacterium
GCTAAGGAGGGGAGTTTTTGGGTGGGTGGATGGCGGGTGGGGTCGGGGCTTTACTTCCTCCCCTTTGCAAGGGGAGGCGAGGTGGGGTAAAAGATGCTGGCAAGGAATAAGGAAGGAGTCATCGTTAACCTCCCCGCTGCCCCTCCTTGCTAAGGAGGGGAGTTTTTGGGTGGGTGGATGGCGGGTGGGGTCGGGGCTTTACTTCCTCCCCTTTGCAAGGGGAGGCGAGGTGGGGTAAAAGATGCTGGCAAGGAATAAGGAAGGAGTCATTGTTAACCTCCCCGCTGCCCCTCCTTGCTAAGGAGGGGAGTTTTGGGGGAGGGGGCGGGGTTGTGCGTGTATTGAGACTCCTTCCTGCTCGCTGGATATCCGGGTAGTCCTTCCATGCAGCGAAAAACATTCCTGTAAAAAATATTTCCAATTAATGCGTGAGTGTGGTATAGCTTGAGAAGGTGTAAGGGGGATAGGACTGTAATGTGTTGGTATTTATCTTGTGACTCTTTAGAAGGATAGTTTTTTTAATTGTTAAATTAGACATAAAGAGAGGTTGTTATGGGCTGCGCTATATTAAAAAAATCCTCTGGGTGGTGTGAAAATGAGCCGCTTGTTTTTACAGATAGCAATGGTGATATGTATTGTATTTTTCATGCACCTCCTACTAAGAAAGGAACTAGTAAGGATAAATTTAATAAGCTGGTATTAACGAAAGTTCAAGAGGCTTTACGGTGGAATAAAAGTTGTGATTTGAGCTATACAGTATTTGAGTGGGACATAGCATTTGAAAAAAGGTTGCCAAATCTCAATTTCTCAAAGGCAGTTTTTGAGGGAATGGTGGTTTCTTCGGAAGCAATTTTTGAGAAAAGCGTATCGTTTGTTGGAGCACAATTTAAGGGGGGGAGTTTTTTTAGTACGGCTGAATTTCGAGAGGTTGCAAAATTTTCAGGATGTATATTTGAAGACGTGGCTAGTTTTGAGAGTGTAAAATTTTCGAAAGATACATATTTTAATGGAACAAAATTTTCTGGCGATGCACTTTTTCGTAATACTAAGTTTGGCGGTGATGCTAATTTTATTAAGGCGGAATTTGCTGCGGCAAATAAAGCTGGTTTGAGTGGTATGGCAGATTTTATGGGGGCGGAGTTTTCTGGTATAGCGAATTTTAAATTGTCTGTATTTAATAAATTGATATCTGGTGTTAGTAGTGACGCTGGAGAAAGGTATCATGATTTATCGCATACTATTTTTTGTAAGAAAGTTTTTTTTGAACTGGTTAGTTTTTATGAGGTTGTAAGTTTTTATCGTGCCAAATTTGATGAAAATGGATACTTTAAAGGGGGTAGCTTTGAGGATTACGGGGTTAAATATTCTGTAGTACAGGAAACCCCTGTGTTCTTTGAGCGAGCAGATTTTCATGAGATAGATATAAGAAAAGTGCTTTTGTTTGAAGGTGTGGGGTTAGGCAAGGTTTCATTTGTTGGTACCGATATAAGAAATATTAATTTTGGTGCCGCGTGCAAGTGGTTAAGTGAAAATAGTGGGTTGTTTGGCAGGCGATGGCTTTTGTATGATGAGTTGGCGCTTTGCGAGAAAGTAAAAAATATAAAAGAAGCGGACTGCAAAGCTGTAGAATTGTTATACCAACAACTTAAGCAAAAAGCCGCAGCAGATCATGATTGGGTAAAAGTATCGGAGTGGCATTATGGCGAAAAGGAAATGCGCAGAAAGCGGCCAAGAAAGTTTTGGTCTGTTGATTTTTCAGGTATTTTGCCGCTGCTTTATTGGCTATCTAGTGGTTATGCCGAACGACCGGTAAGGGCTGGTGCGGTTTTGTGCGGTATGATTATCGCGGTTGTTTTTTTAATGTGGTGGACTGGTTTTGAGCTTGCAAAAGATTTTTCTGAGAAATATGCAAATTCAAATGTTGTATCGCAGTATTTCGTAAATGTTTTTCAGTACGTTACTTTTGATAAGACGCCAATAATGAAGCCCAAAAGTTTATGGGGCGAGGCAGTTGTTTTATTTACGCGAATTTTTATTCCAATACAGGTTGGTCTCTTTGTGCTTGCGATAAGGAATAGGTATAGGCGGTAGTCCCCATCCACCCAAACCGTCAAGTTTTGCGTCAGACGGTAAAGTGGCGGCTATAATTGTTGGGTTACCACCGTTAATAAGCCTACATGGTTTTTTTGTAAAATCGTTTGGGTAAAACAAAGGGGGCAATATGCGGAAATATCTAGTATGGGTGCTCATATCTGTTTTTATTTTTACTGTATGGTCGGATTGTTTTGCAGGAGACTATGTAGATGAGAAAAATGGACATGATTGGAACGGCTACCCGGAAACCTTAAAAATAGGGTATATATCTGGTTTTATGGCTGGAACAGGAAAGGTTACTTCGTATGTATATGAAATTGCCCCTTGGGCTACAGAAAATGATTTAAAGCTTTCAGAAAACATAACTGTTCCCAAAAACAAAAAAACAGTTGCACTCACAAGGGAAGAAATAAATTCTATTTATTCCGTGGCTGGCGATGCTCGTACAATGGTTGTAAAGATTTCTGTTGGTGCTTATTCGATAAGAGGAATAACTGTTGGACAAATCCGCGATGGGTTAGATATTCTGTACCAGGACTTTAAAAATAAGAATATTCTTATAGTAGACGCAATTTATGTGGTAAAGAAGCAAATCGAAGGCACCTCGCAAGAAGACATAGAAAAAATATTATTATATCTTCGTGGTGGAAAAACAAATATAGAATTGCTTACAACGAGAGATGCTAATGGTAATATTATAAAAAGTATTATGTTTCCATAAAGTAGCTGCCGCCAATCTTTTCCCACTCATAAACCCGTAAGTAGGCTGTCAGGCGAGGCGTGCGGGGATTTTTGGTCGCAGGCGTATCACGTCAGATACGTTGAGGACCGAAAATTCACGCGCAACGACGCATCACAGCCTAATCACGGGTTTCGTTTCTTTTAAAAACCCCGGGTATGGGGCTAAGCGACGGGCTTAAGCGGGCCGCATAAGGGGCGGACGTATTGCCGGGGTTGCATGAGCGAAGCGATTTAAGGCGGGGCAATACGTGGGGTGGTTATGCGGCGGGGTCGCAGCCCTCGCACGCCCCATACCCAAAAGCCGCCCCGCAGGGGCAAGGCTTCTATAGACACTGGATTCCCGCCTTCGCGGGAATGACGACCTGTGAGATTGCTTCCCTTTGCTACTTATTTCTCCAATGCCTCCCGTACCTGTCCATGAGTCTGTCCGCCTCCTCCGGCCCCCAGCTGCCGGGAGAGTAGTTCGGGAATTTGGGCGAGGGCATTTCCTTCCAGCCGTTTATGATTCCGTCCACGAACTTCCAGGCCGACTCGACCCCTTTTCTGTGGTGAAAGAGGGTGGTATCCCCGGCCATGCAGTCGAGGAGCAAGCGCTCGTAAGCTTCGGGAAGCTCAACGCCGTAGGACTCTTTATACGAGAAGTCCATCTTAACGGTGTCTATCTTATTTGCGCTCCCCGGGTACTTGATATTGAACTCGAAGGATATGCCTTCGTCGGGCTGGAGTTTAAGTGCCAGGACGTTATTTTCCGGGCATCCGCTGACGTTCTTTCTAAAGAGGCAAAGCGGCACGCTCTTTAGCCGCACTGCCACCTCTGTCGAGCGTTTGGCCATCCTTTTCCCTGAGCGAAGGAAGAACGGCACGCCGCTCCAGCGCCAGTTGTCTATGAAGAGCTTTAGGGCAACGAATGTCTCGGTCGAGGAGTTTTTCTTTATGTGCTCTTCTTCCCTATAGGACTTTATCTTTTTGCCCTCCACTGTGCCGGAGCCGTACTGGCCCCTGACTGTGTGCTTTTTCACGTCGTTTATGTCAAAGGGGCGTATGGCCTCGATTAAGTCGAGTTTTCTGTCCCGTATGCTGTCTGCTGTAAAGGCTATGGGCGGCTCCATGGCAACGAGGGCAAGGAGCTGCAGGAGGTGGTTTTGCACCATGTCGCGCATGATGCCGGACTCATCGAAGTATCTGCCACGATTCTCTATGCCAATCGATTCGGCAACTGTGATTTGCACGTGCTCGACATACTGGCGGTTCCAGATGGGCTCGTATATGCCGTTTGCAAAGCGGAAGAAGAGGAGGTTTTGCACGGTCTCTTTGCCGAGGTAGTGGTCTATGCGGTAGATGTTATTCTCGCTAAAGTACTTTGCGAGCATGTCGTTTAGTTTTACCGCTGTTTCGAGGTTCGAGCCAAAGGGTTTTTCAACGAGTATTCTCGGGCTAAATGCCTCGCCATTTCTTTTCTTCGAGAAGCCGCCTTCGCCGAGTGTGGTGATGATTTCCGGGAACGACGCCGGAGGGGTGGCAAGGTAGTGTATGCGCCCGGCGTTCTTTGTCTCTGGCAGGAGTTTGGCAACCGCGCCGAGCTTTTTATCAAGCGCGGTTTTTAGCGTGTTATGTTCATAGGTGGACGACACGATGAAGGTAGAGGCAAGCACTTCCTTTGCTGCCTTGGCAGTTGCCGCGTCTGCTGCTGCGAATTCTTTTAGCGACTTTGCGGCGATAGTTCTGTAGGCTTCGTCGTCAAGGTCCTTTGACGTCACGCCGATGACGGCGAACTGCTCGGGCAGGAGTTTAAGCGCCTTTAGGCGAACTATTGCCGGAAGTATCTTTCTCGCGGCAAGGTCTCCTGTTGCGCCAAATACCACCATGGTCACGGGCGGGAGTTTCTTAAGCTCAACCTTTGCGGACGTTTTCTTCGGCATATATAAAACTCTAACAGAAAAGTCGGAAAAGTCAATTTTTATGTGAGGTTGCGCTTCCGGCCAGAGCCCCGGGAAAACCTTTTTTGCTTCCATTGAGGCGCTGCCGTATGTTATAATTTTTGAGTTTCGTAAAATCCACGGAGGTGTATCGGATGTCAAAGGTAGATGTCTGCCCGACTTGCGGCAGAAGCTCGTATAAGGGTAATAAGTACACGGTCCCGGTAATAGCCGGAGGCGTAATCGGGTTTATCGTGGGCACGGGGTTTGTGGCGTACTGGTTTGGCACAGAGGCCGGGTTTACGCACAACATGGCGCTTATTCACGAGATATCGGGCACGGTGCTCGGTCTTCTCGGCGGCCTTATCTACGGGGCAATAAGAAAGTAGGGGCATGGGTAGGAAAAAGAAAATACTATTTGTCACGCCGCCGTACCATGCCGGTGTTGTGGAGGTTGCCGGAAGGTGGGTGCCTCTTAACATGGTATATCTTGTCGCAGCAGCAAGAGCGGCCGGGTGGGATGCCGTTGTCTACGACGCAATGACCAAAGGTGTCGGGCATGCGGAGATAGAGGCGAAGATAAAAGAGGTAAAGCCCGATGTTGTCGCAACCGGAGCAATCACCTGCACGCTTCCCGATGCCTTGCGCATTATGCAGGGCGCAAAGCGAATAGATAAAAACATAATAACGATACTTGGCGGCATACACCCGAGCTTCATGGCAGAGGAGGCGTTCTCGCTTTGCCCGAGGCTCGATTACATCGTAAGGGGCGAGGGCGAGATTACGCTAAGAGAGCTGCTCACGGCGATAGAGGGCGGCTTAGACGTTGCGTCTGTAAAGGGGATTGCGTATAAGGAAGGCGGCGAAGTAAAACTTACCGAAGAGAGGCCGCTGATGGAGCCTCTTGAGTTTGAAAAACTTCCAAAGGCCTGGGATGCGCTTGATTGGGCGGATTATAACTACTTCATTATACCCGGCTCGAGGCTCGGGGCGCTCGATACATCGCGTGGTTGTAATAAGGAATGCACCTTCTGCTCGCAAAGAAAGTTCTGGCGCGAGAGCTGGAGGGCAAGAAGCCCGGAGAGCCTTATTGCCGATATAGAGGACCAGAAAAAGCACGGCGTAAATGTTGTGCTCCTAACAGACGACTACCCCACATACGACAGGGCAAGGTGGGAGCGCTTCCTTGACTTGCTAATCGAGAGAAATACGAACGTATTCCTTCTCATGGAAACGCGCGTGGAGGATATACTTCGGGATGCCGACATACTTTCGAAATACAGAAAGGCCGGCATCATACATATATATGTAGGCACAGAGGCTACCGACCAGGCGACGTTGGACCTTTTTAAGAAGGACGTCAAGGTCGACGACGCGAGAAAGGCATTGAAGCTTTTAAACGACCACGGCATCATAACCGAGACCTCGATGATACTGGGGCTGCCGCACGAGACAAAAGACTCGATAGAGAGAACGCTTGGGCTTGCCAAGCTCTATAACGCGGATTTTTGCCATTTCCTTGCGATCGCGCCCTGGCCATACGCCGATATGTACAAGGAATTAAAGGACAGGGTGAAGGTCTTCGATTATAAGCGTTATAACCTTATAGACCCGATAGTAGAGCCCGACAATATGACGCTCGACGATATAGACCGCGCCATAGTGGATTGTTACAGGCGTTTCTATATGGACAAGCTAAAAGAGGTAATAGAGATACCCGATGACTTTAAGCGCGAGTACATGCTCGTGTCCATGCGGCTTATGATGACGAGTTCGTTCCTCGTAAACAAGCTTGGCGATTTGGGCAAGATGCCAGAAGAGGTCGCTAGGTACATGGACAAGCTGATGCCCGAGAAAAAAGCGGCTGCGGTTTAGATGCCTGTTGCGCCGCTTGAGTTTCCGCGTTAAAATCCCCTGACATGAAAATAACCCTTATATCCCCGCCTTTTGGCGAGTACGTCGAGAGTAAGAGCAGCAGGCTTGTTAAGCTTACTGGCCTTGACGAGGTGCAAAAGAGCGAAGGGCTTCCCATAGCCCCGCCTGTGCTCGAATACCTTGCGGGGCTTACAGAGGCCGTTACTCCTGACGTAACGGTCGAGCTCATAGACGCAAACAGGGAGGATTTGAAGCTCGACGAAATAGATGCCGACCTTGTGGGCATAACGGTGCTCACCCCGCAGGCGCCGTGGGCGTATCTAACGGCGGATATGCTGCGTGCAAGAGGGAAAAAGGTCGTGCTCGGAGGCATGCATGTTACCGTGCTTCCCGAAGAAGGCGCGGCCCATGCCGATGCCGTTGTAAGGGGCGAGGCAGAGGGAGTCTGGGGAGACGTCATAGCGGATTTTAAAAAAGGCGCGTTAAAAAAGATATACGACGGCCCGCAGCTTGCGCTAACCGGGCTGCCGCGCCCTAAAAAAGGGCTGATAAAAACAAAATATCCAATGGGCTCGTTCTTTACGGCAAGGGGATGCCCGTTTAAGTGCAAGTACTGCTCTGTCTATAAGTTCTTTGGAAATAACATCAGGCACAGGCCGATAGATGACGTCGTGGCCGAGGTCGCAGAGAGCCCGTACTGGATGTTCTGGAACGTGGACGACAATATCTGGGGCGCGGGCATAGACAGATCGATAAAGCTCTATATAGAGCTTTATCGCGAATTGGCAAACATGCGTAAGTGGTGGATAGGCTCCGGAGACCTCGTAAGCGTGCAACATGCTCGCGGCGAAGAGCTTCTTAAATGGGGCAGAAAATCCGGGCTCACGCTCGTGATGATAGGCTGGGAGAGCGAGAACTTCGAGAGCCTTAAGGAATGGAACGCGCATCATAAGCAGGGCAGCAAAAGGCACGAAGCGATAAAGAAGATACAGGATAACGGCATCGATATAATGACGTTTCTTGTGCTTGGCGGCAGAAAGGATACCCTTGACGATTATAAAAGGGCCCTTGATGTGTGCGACAAATTGAAGATGATGCCGCACCCGATGCTGCTTACGCCGTTTCCGGGCACCGAGATATACGAAGAGTACAAGCCGTATCTTATACCGGAGCGCGGCTGGGAGTACTATAACGGCAACAGGGCCGTGTTCGAGCATCCCGACCCTGTGATGACGCCGGAGAAAAGAGAGCAGGCGCTTTTCTGGCTCCGCGCCGAGGCCTTTACTCCCATGCGCGTTATAAAGAGGCTTTTGAATATAAGGTTAAAAGGTTTTCCGATGACGCACCTTACCTCCGCCATATTGCAGATACCGATGGGAAGGGCCTTCAGGGAGATAAAGCACGGCAACCCGTATGTTTAGGAAGATTTACGAATATATCGGCTCGCGCCGCTTTTCCGTGCTGCTTCTAAAGATACTGGCCGTGTATTTTGCATACATGGTTGTGACCCGTTTTTTGCAAATGCAGCCGCCGGCCTTTTATATGCTCTGGGGGCCCATTGCCGCGTGGGGCGTATTCTTCTTTCTCAATGTTGCGATAAGCTTTTTTGCGCAGCGCTATATCCATGACGGCAATCTTATATTTCATGCGGCCTTTATTCTTGCCGCAATAGGAATAATGCTAAGCGCAGCCTATAGGTTCGAGGGCAGCGCTATGGTGCTCGATGGAGACGTTTTTTTCGGAGATGAGAGCGGGTATGTGAACCACAATGCCGGCGAAAAATTCGCAGAGCTTGCGCCAGGGCTTTCGTTTTCATTGTCTGAAGTAAAACCGGCATTTTGGAACGAAAAACTTTATTTCACCTCTCTTACGGCAAAAATTAAGTATCCGGTTGAGACAATGGATAATTCAGGTGAGCTTCGTTTGAATGGCGGTATTGCGATTAATGGCGCAAGGCTAAGACTTGCGGGGTACGGATATGTGCCTACCGTGCTTCTTGAAAAAAACGGCGTATTTATGTTCAGGGCCCCGGTAGAGATGAGCGTATTTCCTCCGGGCAGCGAAGGGGTTTTCGAAATAGAAGGGTATACCGTACGGGTAAAGGTATTGCCTGATCCGGAGATGACGCAGTTTGGTTTGTTCAATAAGAGCGTTAATATAACGGATCCGGTGTTTGTAGTGCGCGTTGAGTGGCTCGGGAACCTGATGTTCGACGGTATTGTGGCGACCGGCAGCCGTTTCGGGTTTGGCCCCTATGCGATGACATTCGTCGAGCTCAAGCGCTATGTGACGGTCGGCGTTGTAAAGGACATGGGCGAGCCCTTTATCTTCGCCGCATTTCTTGCGGCTCTTGGCGGCCTTGCTCTGCGTATCGGGGGCGTGTTTTTGCACGGCAGAAAACCGGAAGAAGGAAAGTCCTGACGGATAAAGGGTGAGATAAATGGCAGATATATTACTTTTTTATTATCACTTTGCGATACTCCTTTTATATGCGGTTACGGCCCTAGGCGCGGCAGCGCGGTCTTCGTGGCGCGTGAGGTTAAGGCCGGCGCTCTGGGGGATCCTCGTGCTTCAGTTGGTAGAGATAGCCTTTAGATGGGCATTATCCGGTCATCCGCCCATATTCGGAGTATTCGAGGAAACCCTTGCTGCAGCGTTCTTTGTAACACTCATATCGCTTCTTGTCGATAAAAAGTGCGAATACTACGGCTTTACCGTGCCGTTATCGGCGCTAACGCTTCTTTACGGAATTTTCTATGACATGAGCATAAAGCCTCTTGTAATATCGGAGCAGAGCCTGTGGGTTTATTTTCATGCCTTGTTTGCGTGGGTGTCGTATGGGTTCTACACGCTTGCTTTCTGCTCGGCCTTATGGGTGCTTCTTAAAAAAGAGACCTCTTCCATGGCGCTATTTAGGAAGTGGCTTGTCGAGTACGGCATACTCTACGGCTTCGCGGCTCAAACCCTTTACTTTTTTCTGGGCTCATATTATTCGTCTCTCTTGCACGGGCACTGGTGGCAGTGGGACATGGTCGAGTACTTATTTATAATATCCTGGTTCCTTTACGCGATAGTGATACACGGCAGGATATTTTTCCATTGGGACGAGCAGAAGGTTGCCAAGTGGAACGTGGCGGCATTTCTGGCCAATATTACTCTGTACTGGGGCTTGATATTCATTCCGTGGACAACATACCATATATTTGAGCTTGGCCTTAAGCGCCATTTTTGACCGAGAAGTCCTCATTTGCCATCTATTCGATTATAGTGGGATACTGTCCATTAGGATAGTGTCACTGCGAAGATTAATTTTTTTTAAAAAAAGTATTGCTTTCACCGGAAAAATTGTGGTAAATTGCCACCTGTTCTATTTGAGGTGACGTTGCCTCACGAGCCGACCATACGAATCGATAACTTGGCACGGTAAGTGGGGCTTTTTTTACTAATAAGGCAGCGGTTTGGTTAAGACCGTCTTGCCTGGATATGGGCCGATTGTCATGAAGACTGTAAGGACAATAGCGGCAGCCGTTATTTTGTGTTTGTTTTACGGTTGTGCCGTATCTTTGGAGAATGCCGGCGACGCAGGCAGCGCCAGTCTTTCCGGCAAGGCCCGCGTGCTCGTGTATCTGTATGTAAAGGACGGCAAGAGGCCGCCGCTTTTATCGTTTACGCTCGGGGTGTCGGCTCTTAAAAAGAGCGGTGGGCAGCAGGTGGCGCTTGATGGTGAGGCGAAAACGGTAAATGCTTCTGAACTTTTAGGCAGTCAGTTGATCCTTGGCGAGTATTTTGTGGAACCGGGCTCCTTCGATGCCGTTGAGATCAGGATTACGGCCGCGTCGCTTGCAGGGGCTGATGTTTTTTCAAAACTTACCGGTTCAAAGACATATGTACTACCCGTTAATTTCTCGCTCTTGGCGGAGAATTCCTTTGTTGTAAACATAGAATGGGACGCTGTGGCGTCGGTGATTTCGCCAGGAGTTGTGGAGCCGGCAATGTATGCGTCCGGGCAGCAGGCTTTGGCGCACCATTTAGTGTCATTTATATCTAACGAAGGTTCTGATTACGTCTCGGTAATAGATATAGACAAGGAGCGCGTGATAGGGGCGATAAGTGTCGGAAGGGCTCCTACCTCTATAGTGTCTCTCTCGGGGGCAAACGATGCATATGTGCTTAACTCCGGTGACGGAACTGTGTCTGTGGTGGATTTGCTGTCGTTTAAGGTACGTGAAACGATAAGCCCGGTTGGCGGCGTAGGTTCCAAGGAGATGGTCGGCGTAAAGACAGGTTCCGGTTTCGATGGCGTAAAGCTGTACATAATGAATGCGGTATCAAACGATGTTACCGTAGTGAATGCAAATACGAGGCTTACGACCAAGACAATTGTTGCCGGGTTAGCTCCCAAGGCCATAGCCGCGCACAAGACTAGGAAAGAGGTGTATGTCGCTAATTTTGCGTCCGGCGACATAAGCGTTATTGCGGCTACCAGTGATAACGTGGTGGCGCAGATAAAGGTCGGCGTGCGCCCGACAGGCCTGGCAGTATCTGGCGATAAACTTTATGTTTTTGACGATACGAGCCTGGTTATATCGGTTGTTTCGCTTTCCGACCGTAAAGAGTCGTTTAAGATACCTATTGCACACTCGGTGGCTCGGGGAATAACGGCTTTTGACGGAAGGCTTTTTGCCATGGATACGGTGAATGATAAAGTGGTGTTTTTTTCGCAGACTGATGTTGTCGTGGGCGCGGTTGTCGTTTGCAAGGGCAGTTTTGCGGCCGTTGCCGATGAATTTAGAAATAGGCTCTATGTGGCATGTCGTGATGACGGAAGTGTGGGTATTGTAGACGTGTCGGCGCAGAAGGCGTTGAAAAAGCTCAAGGTCGGAAGTAGGCCTTACGGTGTGATGAGGTTTGAGTGAGAATTACCGCTATTAAAAAGGTCTCTAGAAGTTTGGTCGTGTTTGGGGCCGCTATGGCGGCTGTTTTGTTGCCGTGTTCGGCTTATGCTGTTATTAGCGGGAGCGCCAGGCTGGCTTACGATGATATGAGCGTGACATCTGCTACTGGTACGAGCAACATTACCACCATATCAGAGGGATACATGCTTAACGTTCAAAAAAGGTTTACCAATACGATATCGGCGACTCTTAGCTCTTCATGGACCAGGACGACTGTCGACGACGGCACTGCAACGAAGAGCAACAGCGAAGTAAGTCCGATAGTGATGTTCAACTTTACGCCACCAAGCATGTATACGTTTAACATGAGCTACACGCGTACAGACTCCGATCCGTCGAACATGGATCATGTTACAAATACAAATGCGCGGGCCTCCCTAGGCACGCCCAAGACAGGTTTTGTCCAGCCGGTTTTTCTACTTTATAGTCATCAGAAAAATTATGATCACGCCAATGTACGGCGTTTGAATACGACGACGGATAATTTTGGGGCCAGTACAGCGTATAACTTTATCGTGGGCGGTTATTCCACCAATGTTTCTTATGGTTTTACTAATGACCTTACGAAGGATTTGGTCAGTCTGATGGAGACGGAGAATGAATCGCACAATGTTTCCGGCGGGTTGTCGCGTGTGTTTTCGAAAAAATTTAGAGCGTCGTTGAATTTGGCGTATTCGACTACCGATACAACGGCCTCGGCCGAATATGCTCCAACGAGGTTTCCGACGGTTGCTGTTCTCAATGCCGGTTATTCGTGCTTCGGCGCTGCTTGTGCCTTGCCGTATACAACAGGGTCTCTTACGGCCCAAGGCGCGCCGGATACCATAATTGATAATGATTTGATAACCCCGGTTGACCCGCCAGGGATAATTGAAACCAGTATAGATCTGAATAATGCAGGTTGGAACATAGGAGGTGGGTTTACCTTACCTCAGACAGTACATACCGTAAGGGTTTATATAAGCACGGGCACGATCGAGGAAGCAAGTATAATTAATAATACGTATAATTTCAATTGGTCTGTTTATTCAAGCATGGATAACGTTGTGTGGACACCCGTAGCCGGTGTTGTTACCGTTACGTATGATTCCATCAGTAATTATTTCGAATTAACGTTTGCCGATACCGATGCTATATATTTCAAGGCGGTGAACGGTAATGGGCAAGGCGTGTCTAATATAGATGTTACGGAGTTTGAGGTACTCGGTTATGCTATAGCCTCGGCAGTAACAAAGTATAGTTCCAGCAGGGAGACGCAGTCCTTCGGGTTTTCTTTGGGTTATACACCAATTGAGTTGCTCGCCCTGAGCTATAGTTTTGGATATACAGAATCTAATACGAAGGATGATTTTAGAGAAAGCGGCACTTACAGTTCATCGAATGCCGTTATGGCGTCATATGTTGCGCATCCGCAATATCTCAATATAGGCTTGACCGTTAATCAGTCCGAGAGCGGAACGAAGGACAAAATCAGCACGCAGGAAATTTGGAGGTACAGCGCGGCGTTTTCTTCAAACCCGTTGGATACGGTAAATTCCAGTTTGACGCTTTCAAGAGCGGATACGAAGGCGAACGGCAAAAAGAGCAATGCGACTGATAGTATCGCATTGTCACTTGGCATGCGGCTCTATAGAGGGATTGATCTGCAAGCAGGCGCATCACAAACGGCAAATACGCTCTATGGAACGCCAAAGGGAACTTCCGGGAGCACGACGTATAATGCGGTTTTGTTCTTGAAGCCGAGGAAGTCCGTTACCGTGACCCTGACTGGGGTGGTTAGCGAGAGCGAAACGAACGTCGGAGGGCAAAAGACAAATAGCTCGGGTGAGGCCGCCAAGGCGGATTTTAGTTACAGGCCCACGGATATCTGGTCATTGGGTGGCACTATAGATATAACGCCTGTAAGCACGCAGACTTATTATTTGAGCATTATGCCGACACGCAAGGTTAACTTGAATGCTTCCCTTGCGTTTACGCCGGATGCCGAATCAAAAAATATTACCATAAACTGGAATCCGTTTCAGAGGACATCCCTGGGGGTAAGGTATAGCAATATAACAAATAACAGCAGCGATTCCGAAACCGATATGATGTCCTTGTATGTTAGTATTTCGATATAGCGCCTATACATGAAAGATACGGCAGTGAGCATAGATTAAAAAAAATTAAAAAAATATTGCAAAAAGAAGGGGGATAGGATATAATATGCTAACAAATATGAGAAGAGAAAGAAAATACGGTGCTTTGTACAGCCTCTTGTTTTTATTGACTTTTATGTATGGTTGTGGTTCTGCCATGCGCTATGTCAATCCTGAGGCAAATTTTTCGTATATTAAAACAGTTGCGGTTTTGCCGTTTAATAATATGTCCGGAGATCAGTTCGCCGGAGAAAAAATACGGAGTATCGTTACAATCGACTTGATGTCAAGAAAAGCTTTTGATGTTCTTGAACAAGGCGAAGTTGCCAAGCATCTTGGGGTTGTTTTGAGGTCGGTTGGCGCGGATACTGGCAATGTTGTAGGTCTTGATAAGGATACTCTTAAGATGATAGGCGAGAAACTTGGCGCCCAGGCCGTCATAATGGGAAGTGTGGATGAGTATCCTGTTACGGAGTCTGGCACTGTGTCGATTTCCCTGAGGATGCTGGATACGGCATCAGGTACGCTTCTTTGGCAATCGAATGCGACCGTACATTCAAAGGGGTTTTTGAAGGATCTTGTAGGCTTGGGTGGGACTCATAAGTCCGATGCATCAAAGAAAGTCGTAAAAAAGGTTCTGAATACGTTGTTGTAGTTTTTGGGGCGGGGATGTTATCGTTTTCGTATCTTAGAGCGGAGGTGAGCAAGGGAATGAATACAACTGCGCTTTTTGAAAAACCTATTGTGTCGGGGCGGCTGCCTGGAGCGATAGCCCTTGTGATGCTTTTTGTGAGCCTGTTTCTTTTTCAGTCTGGTCAAGCCGAGGCGCGTGAGAATATAAAGTTTAACGGAATTATTAAGAGTTCCGTGGATGCCAACGGGCTTGAGGCAGTTAAGCCACTTGCGCTTAAAAATATTGCGATATTTCCTTTTGACAATTTGACGTTGAGTGCCGAGGCTGCGGGTCTTGTCAAAAATCTTGTCAGAGAGGAATTGAAGGGCAAGGGATGGGTTTCGATCGCTTCTGATGAAGATGTCGAGGAGTTCCTTGGAAGAAGGCGTATAAGGCAGACTGGCTCGATAACAAGGCTTACGGCAAGAGAACTGGGCAAGGTCCTCGGCGTTGATGCTGTGGCGGTAGGCACGGTAACTCAGTACGATAATGTAAGTGGAAGGGTGGCTGTTGGGGTTTCGATGAGGCTTGTGAGCACCATCGATGGTTCTATTGTCTGGGCCGATAATCTCGCGTATTCAGGGGTTGAGTTCGAGGGGATCCTTGGCTTAGGATCGGTAAAGTCGCTGGATGTCCTTTCTTCGCTTGTTGTAAGGGACCTGGTAAAGAGCATAGCCGATAAGTTTTTCGTAAAGGATATGGCCCAGAGCCCGTTTGAAATCGAGAGGGTTATAACATTCCCGGCTATAGGCAAGGCCGGCGATAAGGTTGATATAATAGTTGATATAGTGCCTATAATGGAAGAGCCTAAGGAATTGAGGATTATCATAGACGATATTGACTATGTACTTGAAAAGATACGCGAAGGCAAGTATAAGGGCGAGATAACGGCTCCGTTGGGCGAAGGTGTGTATTCTATAGATGTTGTTGCTACCAATGATCAGAGGGTTCCTTTTGTTTTTACCGCAGCCACCAAGTTTACGGTAGATGTTACGCCGCCAAACGTTGAGATGACGCTTGATTCCGCTGTTATATCGACGGTACATGGCAAGGAAGTTGTCATGGAAACCAAGCTTCGCAATGTCGAGGTTATCGAAGAATGGAGGGTCGATATAACCGACGCAGACGGCAATGTCGTGCGTAGTGATTTCGGCTTTGGGTTCTTGCCGTCACGACTTGTGTGGAAGGGCGAGGTTGATGGCACGGGGGTTGTCGGAGACGGCCGCTATAATATTGTACTGAGTGTTAAGGATGCCGCAGGCAACAGTGCAAGGATGGAAGATGTGGTTCTTGTTCGCAATACTCCTCCGAAGATAGATGTGGAATTTGCGTTTAATGACGGTGTGGCTGAGTTTAGGCTCATACGGCCGGCCGATGCGCCGCTCGATGAGTGGACTTTCGCCATAAGTGATAAGGATGGTGCCGTTCTTAAGTTGTTAAGTGGTTCCGATGCGGATTTTCCGGAAAAAATCTTATACCCGATGGATGAGCAGACCGATATACGCAGACTGGCGTTTTCCATAACCGCGAAGGATACTGTTGGCAATGTTTATTCTGAGACTAAGCGTATGCCGGCGATGTTCCGTGAAAAGGTTCCGTTCGCCGAGGTTATCAAGGGCAAAGATCGTCTTTGGAGCGAGTTTTAGTTGATCTGCCTGCGGTTTTTGGACACGATGCCTTTCCATAAATAAAGTTATATGTTTAATATTCTACTAAATAAGCACAATAGGTGTTGGTGGGTAGGCCTGCATTGGTCGGATGTGTTTTCTTTAAGCATTCGGCCGGTATGTTATACGTTATTTCCATTAATGGCCTTGTTTTTTGTTGCTGCCGGATGTGCCGGTGTGCAAAAAGGCGCGGAGGGCGATGGCGTTGCTTCGGTTGTTGAATCAAAAGCGGTTATGCTTGAGCCTGCAAATGTTGAGGAGAGGAGCAAACGGAAAAAGATAGCGGTGCTACCTTTTATGAATATGACCAAGAACAGCAGCGCCTCGGATGTCGTAACGGATGCGTATATTACCGCGTTTTTCAGCGATGGTAAATATGCGGTTGAGGAACCGGGCAATATAAGGCATTTTTTGATGCAGGAGCAGGTTTCTACCGTAGGAGAGATGGATCTCGATAAGCTTGTTTTGCTTGGAAGGCGTATGAACGTGGACGCCGTTGTGTTCGGGCATGTAGACCAATTTGAGACGGGCCTGGTTTATGGTACCCCGGTAGTCGGTATTTATGCCCGTATGGTCGATGTGTCCACCGGAAAGCTTGTATGGGCGGATCAGAGGATGGGCCGTGGCGATGATTATATTCTTGTTTTTGAATTCGGCATGATAAGAACCCCTGTGGCGCTTGCCAACAGGGTTGTCGAAGAGATGGTCGAGGCGATAGTCTGGTAGCTTTTTTTAGTACTAAAATAAGGAGAGTGTTTTTGGTCAGTATATTATGAATAAACAAATGCATATCACGGAATCAACCGCGCCGCATGTCGGCGCATAATTGTTCCATTTGTACTCGCATGTGTTTTGGTTTTCACCCCAGGCATCTCCACACTTTCCTCATTCGGTAACGATAAAGAACAAGCCAACGATAAGAATGTTTCCTATGCCGCAAAGGTTGGTAATCGCATCATAACATTCTACGAGTATAATAAGGCCGTAGATAAGCTTCATACCACCTCGCGCGTTGGCGAGGGGCTTGCCGGAGTGCAGGCCCCGAGCTTTGAAAAGCCGGATTACAAGGGCTTTCTCGATGAATTGATAGAGCGTGAGCTTATTATAGGCGAGGCCGAGAAGCTGGGGCTTGATAAGGATGAAAAGTTCAAAGAAAAGGTTGCAACCGACAGGCTCAATCTTCTTTTGGAGATGCTTAAGCAGGAGGAGGTCAGGGGTAAAGCGAAGATAACACCGGAAGAGGTAAGGCGTTATTACGACGATGTCGAGTCCAAGTCCATAGAGAAGGCGTTGCTGGAAAAAAAGGAAAAGGACCCTTCCGTAGAGGTTAACGTAAAGAAGTTCGACGAACTCAGCGCCAGCGAAGTGACGGATCTGAACTCCAAGTTATATGTTATAAAGGTGAAGGATATCGAGGCCGAGTATCTAAAGAAGGTGCGTAAGGAGGCTTCGGTAAAAATATATAAAAAAGATCTTGGTAAGTTTAGCGGAGAAGACATAGGAACGTGGGATGCCGTTGTTGCAAAGGTTGAAAGTGCAGAAATTACCGGCAGGGACCTCGCAATCGAGATGAGGAGAAGGCGTGTTGCCGATACCGAGAAGGAGGCCGTGCTTGAGAAGTTGATACTTGCAAAGGCGCTGGACTCGGTCGCGCTAACCAAGGGGTATGAGAAAAAGCCGGAGGTTGCGGCGAGATTGAAGAAAATTTATGACGATGCCCTCTCGAGCGAATTCAGGGCCAAAGTTATTGTGCCGCTCGTAAAGATATCGGATGAGGATATAAAGGGCTATTACGAGAAAAACAAGGATAAGTTCAGAGAATCCGATATGCTCTATTTGCGCGGCATAATTGCAGGCAACGAGGCCGATGCCAAGTCCATTATAAAGGAGCTTAAGAAAGGCGCTAATTTTGCCTTTCTTGCCGAGAAGCTTTCGCTCGACCCAGCATCGGGCAAAAAGGGCGGCGATATTGGATGGGTGGCCGCAAATACCCTTCCAGAGGAGCTCTTAAAGGACTCGGCGAAGGCCAAGAAGGGAAAGATTCTTGGCCCTTATCAGGTGAGCAACCATATTTATGTTGTCTATGAGTTCAGGGAAAGGAAGGCCGGTATCTATACGCCGCTTGAGAACCGTGACGTGAGGGACACCATAAGGGTCACTCTCGGCAGGGAGCGTTTCAAGGAAAATTACGATTCTTATCTGAAGACATTACGCTCTACTGTGCCGATAGAAATAAACGAGGCGATATTTAAGGGCCTTAAGGATACCGATGAAAAGAAGCAGTAATAGGATAGGCAGAGGCGTAGTTATATTGCAGTTGGTTTTAGTATCCGCTGTTTTTGGTTTATTTGCCGCAGGGTGTCCTTCCGAGAAGGTTGTAAAGAAGGCTTGCGTGGATTGTCATGCTAAAGACGTTGCCGCGTACAGGGAACGTGGAACTCTGCATAAGCCGCTTTCGGAGAATAACTGCGAAGGCTGTCATTTACCGCATGGCCTGATGGGAACGGTTAGGCTCAAGTCCAAGACATCGGATCTTTGTTACGGGTGTCACGAGAAGGATAAGCCGCGCCTGGAGCGCGCAAATCTGCATGCGCCGCTTAAAGACAAAAAATGCCTCGATTGCCACGACCCGCATACTTCCAAGTTCAAAGGGCTTACTCGCGTTGGAGGCAATGATGTATGTTTTAAGTGCCACAAGAGCGACACTCTAGACAAGGCCAAATATATTCACGAGGCCGTCAAGCAGGGTTGCAATAAGTGCCATGATCCGCATTCTTCAGATCATGCGTCTACGTTAAAGGAAAAGCCCAATGTACTTTGCGCCTCGTGCCACAGTCCCAAGGATTCGAATGTACTTACAGCGCATTCGGGGTATAACGTGGCTGGATCGGACTGTGTAGGGTGTCATGCCCCGCACTCGAGCGAGAAGCCGGGGCTTTCGCGCACGTACAGTCATTCTCCGTATGGAGAGAAAGGTTGCAACAAGTGTCATAACGCCTCCGGAAGCAAGGATGAACTCGGGACGCGTCTGCAGGGCGAGAAGCTCTGTTATGAGTGCCACAAGGCGTCCATGGATTCTTACGCAAAAAGAGGGGTCAAGCATGATCCTTCGGCAAAGGGAGATTGTCTTAAGTGCCATAGTCCTCATGCAACCGATAATAAGGCTGAATTAAGATATGCCGAAAGAGGGCTTTGCTACAGCTGCCATCCAGGCGAGATAAAGAAGCACGAGAGGGCGGTCGTGCATACGACGATAAAAGATGGCCGTTGTTCTGGATGCCATGACCCGCACTCGGCCGATAATGCCAAGGTGTTGAAGGAAGCAGGGGCAAAGCTCTGCTATCTTTGTCATGTAGAGAAGAAGTTTTCTGGCATCGTATCTCACGAGCCCAGCGCAAAAGGCGATTGTTTGAGGTGCCATGATTCTCATGCCTCGGACTTTGCAGACCTCTTGCCTCTTCCTCAAAAAGATGTTTGTTATTCGTGCCACGAGGCGTCGATAAGAGATTTTAACAAGATAAACATCCATCCAACCGTAGCAAAGGGCGAGTGTACGGCCTGTCACAGCGCGCACGTATCGGAGTCAGCGGGGCTGCTGAGGGATAAGAAGGAGAGGGTGTGCTTCAAGTGTCACGGCGGTATGCTAGATTACGTTGATAGTTCTAATAAGCACAAATTTACCAACGAGGGCAAGTGCTACGAGTGCCACGATTCTCATGCTTCCAATTATCCGAAGATACTGCTGGATGACGAGCTTCGTATATGCGCCTCATGCCACCAGGGAAGCGTTGACAGGTCGCTAAAGGAGAAATACGGACATCAGCCGGTATTGAGGGGCGAGTGCGCCAAGTGTCATGCTCCGCACGGCAGCAAGGCCCCGTTATTCTTGCAGGCGTCATTCAAGACGATGTGCCTTGCTTGTCACGGGGATTTGAGAATAAAGGGTGAAAGCAGTTTTAAGCACAAGGCGTTTGAAGAAGGGCTTTGTGATAAATGCCATGTCGGGCACTCATCGAAGTTCAAAGGGCTTACAAAGGCTTCTGGCAGTGAGATATGCAATTCGTGCCATGCTGACAGGACATCGGCCAAATTCCTTTCCGCACACGGCAATCTTGCGCAGACGAAGAATGCCGATTGTCTCGGATGCCACGAGCCGCATACCGGGTCTGATTCAAGGCTTCTCTACGATGTCAAACATAAGCCTTTTGTGTCTGAGACATGCGACAGATGTCATGCGAGGATGAAGAAATGACGCTGGCGATACGTGGACATATTGTTTTTGGAGTGCTGGCGTTTGTCATATTGGCGCTCTCTGGTGTTGCAGTTGCCGCCCGTCCGGACACCAAGGCCCTGTGCGCGGAGTGTCATGCATCAAGCGCCGCTCTGGTAAAAAAGGCCGTAGTGCATAAGCCGGTATCGTCTGGTGAGTGTACCGCGTGCCATAATCCGCATGTTTCGAGGCATACGGGCCTTCTTGATGAGGCGGGTGCAGCATTGTGCTACGGCTGCCACGAAAAAAAGAAGGGTTTTGAGGGGCAAAGCGTGCACGGTCCCGTGAAGAAAGGGGAATGCGCCGTTTGCCACGAGCCGCATTCTTCGCAGTACAGGGGGCTTTTGAAGGATTCTTTGTCGGAGCAGTGTTTTAAGTGCCACAAGAAAGATGATGTGATAAAGGACAAGGTGGTGCATCCTGTTGTGAAAAAGGGCGATTGCACTGTATGTCATGACCCTCATGCTGCCGGAGGCAACTGGCTTTTAAGGAAGCCACCCGGTAAGTTGTGCGCAGATTGCCATAACGGCAAAACGGCAAAGGCCCCCGGAGCGCATTCCGGTTTCAGGATAGCCGGTTCCGATTGTACGTCGTGCCATGCCGCGCACTCAAGCGACTCTCACTCAATGCTCAGAGTGCGACGCCATAAGCCGTTTGATGACGGTTCGTGCTCGAGTTGTCATGCCAAGGCTGGCGCGCTTGCCGAGAAGGGGCAGTCGCTTTGTCTCAAATGCCACAAAAATACGCTTGACACTTTCAATAAAAGATATAATCATCTTGTAAAAGGGTATAGCACCAATTTGTGCCTGGACTGTCACGCCCCTCACGCGTCGGATGTGAAGGGCCTTATGAGGGCCGACCAGGAGACTGCCTGCTACGCCTGTCATGCGGATACGAAGGCATTCTCCGATTCAAGCAAGCACAGACATCCGAAGGTAAAGAGGTGCGATATCTGCCATGCGTCGCACGCATCGGATAACAGATTCTTTATGAGGGATGGCGGCACAAATACCTGTATCACAGCCGATTGCCATCCGACGCAGGGCAAGTTCTCACACCCGCAGGGGGAGAATATCCTTGACCCGAGGTCGTCAGAATCTATGGATTGCGTGAGTTGCCACAACCCAATGGGAACGTTCGAGGAGATGAACCTAAGAGGAGAAAAGGTCAGCGGGTTATGCGAACAGTGCCACAAAATGTAGCCGTATTGATAGCTGCCCTGGTGTTCTTCGTTGCCGGCATTGCGGTGCTTTGCCCGTCGTCGTCGCTCGCGGCTGAGAAGCTTGACGCGTCAGTTGTCATGGTTATTAAGCGTGACGAACTGATGGGTTCCTTTAAGGAACCGGCGGCCATATACTTCGACGAGAGCAAGCAGCGGCTCTATGTCGCAGACAGCGGCAATAAGAGGCTTGTTTCTTTCGACGAAAAGTTCGAGTACCTCTCCGAGCTTTCGGATGAGCGGTTTGGCTCGGTCGTTGCCGTGGCAAAGGCTGCTGACGGCAATTTTTATATTCTCGATGCTTCTGCCCCGGCCTTGAAGCTTGTAAACCTCAAGGACAAATCCGTTATAGAGGTGAAGCTTACGGGCGTGCCGCAGGGGGCCGGTGCGTTTGTTCCGTGGCGTTTTGCGCTCGATAAGGCCGATAATCTATATGTCGTCGACAGGATGAACGCCAGGGTTCTTATGTTTACATCCTCCGGCAAGTTTACGCGGGAGTTCGTTTTGCCAAGGGACAGGGGCTCGAAGGGAATCAATCATGTTAACGTCGGTTCTGACGGTTCTGTCTATGCCGTGGATTCCGCCGGACAGAAGGTTTATGTGTTTGACGCAAACGGCAAGGTAAGGGCCGTTCTCGGGCAGGGAGCTTTAGCAGGGGAAGCTCTTTTATTTCCGTCAGCCGTGGCCTCGGATTCGGACGGTCTGATATATGTGGCCGATAAGCATGCCGGAAAGATATTGGTATACGGCAAGACAGGCGGCAGACCGCTCTACGCAATAGGAATGCGCGGCTTTAATGACGGTCAGATTTACGCCCCTATTGACATAACGGTGGATTCGAAGAAGCGTGTTTTTATCCTCGACGGCGCAAGGATAAGCGTCCTGCGGCCGTCCATAAACCCGGCCAGGCTCGGAAGGTGACGCATGAAGACATTTTATGGCAAGGTCATACCGGTTTTTGCTGTTGTGGTTATATTTGCGGCAATAGGATGTGCAAGAGAGAGGGGGAGCGTGCGCGAGACCATAAAGTGCATGTTTTCCCGGTGTGTTAGTGAGCCGCCTGAGCGTTCAGGGCTCGAGACAGTGCCGTTTTATCCGACCAATTCCGCGGCATTTGCTTCGTCATCGGCGCAGAGGGTCGGCGCTGAAAAAGACGTGACGGCCCCGGAGATGACTGATGCAGAAAAAGAAAAGCTCATAGTCGCAAGGGCCAAGGCCGCATCCACCAAGGACGGCGTTTCTCTCGCAACAGAGAGCTGGAAAAACCCGGATAATATCGCCGAGAACAAACTCCCGGAGGCTGTAAGAAAGCTTCCAAAGGATAAGTTCGGGTATGTGGACTGGTCGGCCTCGCAGGTCGACGGTTTTGTGGACCCTAGATGGAGCATATCGGATTTTGGAAAGGATCCCGAGGAATTCGACTTAGACATTGTTTTCGAGATAAATGACCAGATGATGGCCAACGTGCTCTTCGAGCACAGAAAGCATGTATCATGGCTCACCTGCACCAACTGCCATCCCTCCATCTTCATACCGCAAAAGGGCGCCAATACCTTCAACATGTATGACGTCTGGGACGGCAAGTACTGCGGCAAATGCCACGGCACCGTGGCCTTCCAGCCAAAGGGCTTTGACAACTGCCAGCGCTGCCACAGCGTCAAGAAAAAGACCGCTGCTGCCGGCCGGTAATTGGTGTTGTAAATTAAACTTGAATTCGTCTTACGTTTTTTGGTAAAATAAACGAGACAGGGGCTTTGTTTGGATTTGGGATAGTAGTATCCTGAAACGGCACCTTTTAAGGAGTTTTGCGCCTGATGAGTGGAGTTGTTGACATACGTGAGGCTGCCAAAAAGCGCGGTAAGATAACTATCCTTGCCGTGGACGATAATCCGCAGAACCTCGAGCTCCTGGAGGCCCTTCTTGAGTCGCGCGGTTACGGCGTTGTAAAGGCCTATAACGGCAAGGAGGCGCTAAAGAAGGCCGAGGAGTTCGTTCCCGACATAATACTTCTCGACGTGCTCATGCCGCAGATGGACGGTTTCGAGGCGTGCCGCCGCTTCAAGGAAAGAAAGGAAACAAAGCTCGTTCCAATCATCATGCTTACTGCCTTAGATAGCCTCGAGGACAAGGTAAAGGGCCTTGAGTGCGGGGCAGACGATTTCGTTACAAAGCCTTTTCAGGCCCCGGAGCTTCTTGCCAGGGTAAAATCTCTTATAAGGGTAAAGGGCTTGATAGACGAGCTCGAGAGCGCGCAGAGCGTCCTCTTTAGCCTTGCCTCGGCCCTTGACTATACCGACCCCTACACGCATGGACATTCGCAGCGCGTCTCCGAGTTTGCCTCAAGCCTTGCCAGGTTCATCGGGCTTAGCCCCGAGGAGTGCGAGATAATAGCAAAGGCCGGGCTTCTCCACGACATAGGTAAGATAGGCACGGATAAGGGCGTGCTTCATAAGCCGGGCGCGCTAAACGACACCGAGTTCGTGCATGTGAAGGAGCATCCGCTGATGGGCGAGAAGATATGTAAGCCCCTTAAGTTCGCGCAGCCGCTTCTTCCCCTAATAAGAGGGCATCACGAGAAGTACAACGGCACCGGGTACCCCGACGGTTTGAAGGGCGAGGATATTCCGCTTGGCGCGAGAATCCTTGCGATAGCGGACGTGTATGACGCGCTTACGACCATAAGGCCCTACAGAAGCGACATCTCGCGCGAGGTTGCCCTCGAGGTCATGAAGGCCGAGGCTACCAAGGGGTTTTGGGATTCGGAAGTCCTTAAATCCTTCGAGTCCATGATGATAAAGAACGGTCTTGCAGCAGAAGTAAGCGCAGGCAAGGTAGCCGAATAGCCCGTATTTTGGGGCCTTAAACAGCCAAGTAGCACAACTTACGATTTCCAGATTTTTCCTCTTGACAAATCCATTAAAATGCGTTAATATTATTTTAAGAATAAGTAGTACTTAGAGGCTGACGGCGGCCTCGCGAATTCTTGGGGTGAAGGGTGCCTTGAGGCGAACGGTATTTTTTGCTTTTGCAAATGGTCTGTTCGAAGTATTAATTTTTTGCAGTCAAATAACAAAGCCCGGGATACGGGCTAAAAAAAGAAGGGGGATAAACATGAAAAAGCTATTTACAATGGCTTTCGCAGTTCTCGCGGTAGCGGCCTTTATCGGCTTCTCCGCAACGAGCTCCGATGCCGTACACAAAGGCTCCGGCTCACTCACCTGCGGCGGATGCCACACGATGCACAACACACAGGGCGGCGACGCTAATACTCTTGGCGGCGATGCCGGCGGTACCGCAGTGCTCCTCAGGGGCGCTGCAGGCGCAACACATGCGTTCTGCTTGAACTGCCATTCCGAGAACGGCACCAACGCAGCCACCGTATTTGCAGAGAGCAGTGCGCCTCCTAAGGTCCTAATGGCAGCAGCAGGCACGATAAGCGCCAGCGGCAGCTTCAACGGCATCCTTGACGTGTCAGCGCCGTTCGCAGCAGCAGGCGCAGATGCGGCCAACGATGCACTCGGAAGAGGCCACTCTGTTGGCGGTTCAGGTTCCATCGTTCCTCCGGGCGGTGGCGCTGATCCGGCAGTTTCCATCACTTGTACTTCCTGCCATGATCCGCACGGCGCACCGAACAACACGGGCGTTTGGCAGACGGGCGGCATCAACCTCTTCAGGAACCTGAGGACCATACCGACCGGTTCCGGCGAAGCAGTTGGTGTAACGCTTTCTAACACCGTTGCCGCAGCAGGTTCTTCCTCTGACGGCGCAACCGGAACAACCATTAACTGGACAGGTACCGGCGCAGGCGCTACCCATATTTGGCCGGTAGAAACTGCTACCAGGAACAATATCTACGGCGGAAATATGTCGCTCTGGTGCGCAACTTGCCACGATGCATGGCACGAGACTAATGTTCCTGGCAACGCAAGCGGCAACGATTGGTTGAGGCACCCGGTTAACAATGCGCTCGTCGATGCTACACCGAACTCCGGTTCAGGTAACCCGATAGTCGACGCTGCTACCGCAGCACCGGTAGGTGGTAACACCCTTCCGGCGGTCGACAGCGTAGGCACTGCAGACGATTCGCTCTTTGCCAGCGGTCTCTATGATGCAGACAACACGGGTGATAAGGTAATGTGCCTCTCTTGCCATTATGCTCACGGCGGTCCGAACTTCGACAACCTCAGGTGGAACTACCTCTCTGCGGTTGGCGCGGGCACTCAGACGCCTCTTGGTCTTGCTTCTGGCGTAGGCTGCAACATCTGTCACAACAAGTAATATCCGTTGGATAGCCTTTAAGGTGTCCGGCAAACCAAGGGGGAGGGGAAACCCTCCCCCTTTTTTTTAAAGATGGTTTTAAGACTTAAGCGCGCCGTAGCCTTTACACGTCTGGCGCTGGTATCAAAAAAACTGCAATCAGGGTTACTCCATGTCTATTATAAAAAAGCGAAATAAATATGCGTTGATATTAGCTGCAGCGGTCGTCATCATAGCTGCCTTTGGCGCAGTATCCTCTTTTGCCGCAGGGCCGGCTAAAAAGTACGCGGTAAATTATGTAGGCTCTCTTAATGCCTCTCCCTCAGGCGCGGCATTTTCAAGTGTAAAGGACATATTCATAAGCACGGAGCCAGACGAAATATACGCGCTCGATTCGGGCAACAGAAGGGTCGTTGTGTTCGATTTCGAAGGGATCCCTGTGTTCTGGTTTAAGCTTGTTGGCGCTGATGAAAGGGCGTCCTTTAATTCAATCGTTGTTTCAAAGGACGGATATGTATATGTCTCGACTGATAAGATGCTGCTCATGTATTCCTACAGGGGTACGTTTATAAAGGCCTTTGACACAGCCCCTCTTGGCGAGACAGCTACCGTGCTTAGCCTTTCAATCGGCAGTAACGGTATTTTGTATGTCGGCTACAGAATTGAGGAAAAGGGATCCCCTGCAACCGGCGTTATAGCGGTCTATGCCCCGGACGGCACGTTTAAGGAAATAATCAAGATAAGCGGCGCTACATATGCCAACATATTCGATTTGACCAGGCTCGGTGATAAATATTATTTCATTGAGCGGGCAAAGGTGCAGGTAGTTACGCTCGATTCAGCGGGCAGGCAGATATCGTCCTTTGGCAAATATTCGAGCCTGCTTGGCGGCTTTAGCCAGCCCGTATCCCTGGATGTTACGCCGGATGTCATATATGTGGCTGACTCTAACCGCAAGATGGTCATCTTGTTCGACCATGTGGGCAACCCCATAACCGAGTTTGGCGGCCCCCAGGTGTTTGTTACGCCTTATAAGGTCGCTACTGCCCCAAGCGGCAGGATATATGTCTGCGACAGAGGCGAGGTCAGGGTATTCGAGGTCAAAAGCGATACCGGGGCATCTCCTGCAAAGAAGTAACAGCAGCTGGCATTTCAGGTGTTTTCGGCCTTTTGGGCCGGGATGTGCGGCTTATGGTCTTTAGAGCGTTGATAGCAGGGATTGTCGCGGCGCTCTTTTTATCGGGGGGCGCGGTTATCAATGCCCAGGCAGCCCCGGGCAAGAAGGAAGGCGGCTTCCCGGAGTTAAGGCGCTACAAGACGGTGAGCGAGTTCCCGGGCGTAAAGCTCGAGAACCCGGTCTCCATGTTTCGGGATAAGGCAAGCGGCGAGTTCTACGTCGTGGACAGGGACTTAAACGAGGTGCTGGTGCTTGACGCCTCTTTGACCCTTGTCATGAGGCTTGGCCAGACCAGGGGCGTGGACGCTCCGGTGGCTGCGGTAGTACGCGGCAATAAGATATACGTAGCGATGGAGAATATGAGCGAGCTCCTGGTGTTTAACTACAGGGGCGAGCTTATTGGCAAGGTGGATGCCTCGGGCAGAGGCGAGTTCAACCCCGGGCCGATGGATGTAGGCCCGGATGGCTTCATCTATGCCGTAAATAAGAAGGACGGGTCATGCTACGTCATAGGCCTGGATGACAGGGTTACACGCGTCATAGGCCGCGAGAAGGATGGCAGCGGGCTCTCGGGGCTTACAGGGGTTGCGGCCGATAAGGGAAGGGTTTTCCTGTTTACGCCGTTTTCAGGCTATTGGGCAATAAGGGTTTACGGCACGGACGGAAGCTTTCTCTTCAACTTCGAAGGAATACTCGGCGAGGGCGGTACATTGCGGCTGCCGGTTAGCGGCAGGGTGGATTCCCTGGGAAGGCTCTGGGTAGTTGACGCTATGGTCGGTCTTGTTGTATACGAAGTTGTCGACGATAAAATTAAAAATATCGGTAAATTGCCTCCAAAGGGAGAGGTTATAGATTTTCCAGTTAGTGTTGACTTTGATGACCAAGGTATGGTATATATATTAGAAAATGGCGCGAAAAGCATTACCATCTACAGACATGAGGGTTCTGATGTCGATTTCAGATAAAAAAAATTCGATTAACAGATTTTCATGTTCCTATAATTTAATAGGACGTGTTGCCGTTTTTGCCGTTGTTTTTGCGGCTGTTTTGCTCTGTGGCTATTCTGCTGCCGATGCAGGCATATACCACACGACCAAGACGAATTATGGCGGCCCTGTGGCAACGCAGTTGGATACTCTCGCGTGCGGCCAGTGCCATACGATGCACGGCACGCAGGGAGGCTCAAGTCTCATGTACTACGTCGCCGAATCCGGCAACCTTTATCCGAACCTTCTACGCGCTTCGAGCATAATGAAGCTTTGCAAGTGGTGCCACGACGGCAACTCCGGTCCTATCGGCGGCCTTACTCCGCCAGATGTGTACAATTCAACGACAGCCACATATATACCGTCTGCCGGGGACTTCATGCACAATAACTCTGCGAGCAACCGTAACCGCCACGACATCGAACGTACCGGCATGGCGTCCGTTCCCCCGCCAGGATACAGCGGCACATGGACCAATGTAACGACCAAGCATGGCGGCGCAAGCGGAACATTTACCTGCATCTACTGCCACGACCAGCACGGCAACAAGAATTACAGGAACCTTCGCTACGACCCTGGCAATCCGACAAACGACACTTCCGCTTTAGGCGTGACTGTAAGCTACAGGATAGACGGCACCGGAGCCTGGGCGGCCAACAACTGTTCGGACGGAGCGGTTGCCAACTGCGATGCGCATATAAACGCCACAGCGACCAATACCGATAAGTACATGAGAGGTAATGTCACTTTCAGGGTTTCGTCTAACGTTACGGCCACGACAGCGACAAACCGCATATCCACGTGGTGCGGCAAATGCCATACGAAGTTCGACGGCGTGAGCGCGACGTACGGAACCGAAGCCGCAGGGCCGTATCTTGGCGGCGGAGTAGCCGCTGGCGGCACAGGCCCCGGCGACAACAACACGGCCACCTCTGCATGGAGAAGGCATCCTGTGGGAGATGTGCGCGTTAGCACTGCGAACGGGCATACATCGGCTACGTTATGGCTGGCCGCAGGTAATATCCGCGGCGCCGATGAGACGGCTGTTAATTATAGCGGTGACGAGCAGCCGTTTTGTCTCTCCTGCCATTATGCGCACGGCGGCGGAAACCCCAATAAGGCAACAGACCCAACACTCGATCATTCGATGCTCGTAATGACAGATGTGAGCGGAGACGTCAATTTGAATCTTTCCGGCACGTATGCGGCATCGGAGGGCGTGATGCGTAACACATGCCAGCGTTGCCATAACCAGTAGTGTTCGATAATTTTCAGGAAAACCGCGGCGTCGTTTTCCCTTGGCCTTTAAAAAAATCTTCCAATCGTCTCTGAGATGCTTTATAATGGACTGCATATGCGGCTGCCCTGCCGCATGCCGTAAGGCCTGTTGTTAACGGCTTAGCGGGGGCCGAAATCAAAACCTACAAGGGGTGTTCTTTATATGGATAAGAAGAAAAAATATTACGCAGTGGCAGCGGTCGTTGGCATCGTAATCATAGCCGTTATCGCGTACTTTGTCGTAGGTAAGTACCGCTACGGCACGGACACCGAGCCCGCGGCAATACAGTACGATAACCGCGACGATCTTCTTGGCCAGATAAAGGCCATGGAGGAGAGAAAAGCTGCCGAAGGACTTACCTGGCAGGATACCTACAGGCTCGGCGTAATGTACTCGCATGTCGGAAGGATAGACGACGCGATGAAGGCCATCACCGAGGCAGTCGGCATGCACCCGTATGCAAAGGGGTACGAGGCTATAGGCATGATACATTATTCGAGGATGGAGTACGGTAAGGCCATAAAGAACTGGGAAAAGGCAGCTGAGCTTGCCCCGTCCGACTCAGAGCACATCAAAGACCTTATAGGCCGCGCAAAGACCGGCACGCACATGGCCAAGCGCACGGACGTGCTTGAGGATAAGAGCAAGAAGGGCGGCCTCTCGTGGCAGGAGTCATTCGAGCTAGGCACAATATATCTTAGCACCAGGAAGTTCGACGACGCGGTAAAGCACCTTACCGACGCGGCCAAGGCAAAGGGCGACAGGGCCGATATGTACGATACGCTTGCAAGGGCTTATACCTTCAAGGGCGATTACGCAAATGCCATAGCGGCCGAGAAGAAGGCAGTGGAACTCGCGCCAAAGGAAAAGCTGTACAAGGCCAGGCTCGATGAGCTTGTAAAGTTCGAGAAGGCCGTGAAGGCATCGAGGGAAAAGGGCGGGTTCTTTAACCAACCAAAGGTAGTCGGGCAGAAGACGCAGCCAAAGGCAGCTACGCCAAAGCCTGCGGCAAAGAAGGCAGAGGAGACAAAGCCGGCTTCTGAGGCCGCGTCAAAGCCGTAGAGAAGCGGTTATATTGCGCGTATCCGGCAAGTGTTTTTTAGGAATATTTTTGAAAAATATTTGGGCCCGTCCTTATCCGAGGACGGGCTTTTTGTTTGCCAGCCACGGAAGGGCTCTTTGGGTTCTTGTAAAGATTCTTAATGCCGTATTTTGCCATGATTTTTTTTTGGTGGGCTTGAAAAATTATCAAGGAATGCTGTTTTGGTGCGGCAAATGGCTCTGTTAAAGCGCCGCAATATCGAGAGGTTATAGTTTTGTATACTTTGGTCTGCTTTTTGCAATATATTAAGGTAATACTGTTACTAGATTAATTTGCGTTAATTTAGATATTGACTTTTGCTCTGAAAGAGGGTAAAATGTTTGTAACTAATGGAACATTGTCTTGCGCACCAAGGGGTGACGGCGCCTCGAGGCAGGTTTATACGCCTTGGGGTTTTTTTACGCTGTAAAAATAAAGGCGAGAATATCGCCACACGATAAGAGCAACCGGTACCGTAAGGGCCGGGCGCAGAGTCATTGACCCTACCTGTTCATGGCGGTCATTGCGAGGAGGCCGCAGGCCGACGAAGCAATCTCACGCTAATGACCGGAGGGTTTGAAGGGCCGCCGAAGTGGTGGATAGGTAGTTTCCGAACCCATCCATGCCTATACAAGGCGGGGTGGGTTTTTGAGTTTTAGACGGTGGGGCGGCCGGTAAAGCGTTGCCTTGGCAGGCACACGGTTTTTGCAGTGGTTGAAAATGCGGGACGATGCGGTGCGGTTTTTAATGCGGCATTAACCGCGTTGTGGTAGAATAGATATAATAGGCGTTTTTTGGGAGCTTCTACTCACTAAAGAATCTTCAGAGGGCGGACGACTTGACTATGAATAAAATCATGAAATATACCTCGACTACTATATCAGGGAAAGCAGCCGACCAGGGTGCCTGGCGGCCTTTTGGAGCCAATATGCTTGAAAAGATAAAAAGACGGATCGCCTCGGGACTTGGGGTAGCGGCGCTTGCGCTGGTTGTTGTTTTGGGGTTTGTTTCTTCTTCGCTCGCAGGCACGCAGACATTTACGGCAAACGGCAACTGGACTGCTCCGGCAGGCGTAACTTCTGTAACGGTTGATTGTTGGGGCGGCGGCGGCGCCGGTGGCAGTGTGAATGCTAACAACATAGGCGGCGGCGGCGGTGGTGGTGGTGCTTATACTGGTGGTACCGTTACCGTAACTCCTACATCTATCTATCCTGTTGTGGTTGGTGCCGGAGGCACAGGTGTTGCAAGTGGCAACGGAAATCCAGGTGGCCTTTCTTCTTTTTCGACTCCAGCGCCTTCTACGGTTCTTGTAAGCTGTAATGGTGGTAGTGGCGGTGTTGGCGGTGGTACGGGATTTGGCGGCGGTGCAGGTGGACTTGCTACCGGTACAATGCCGGTAGGTGGGGTTAGAACTGCCGGCGGCGCAGGTGGAAATGGGATTGCGGATAATGCAGGAAATT
>JAOUFM010000016.1 GCA_029858205.1 Deltaproteobacteria bacterium
CATAATTTACGGCCCGGATTATACTCTCGAGGAAAACCTTGTAAGGCTAAGGAGCCGCGGGCTTTCGGCAAAGAGGTCGCTTGCGTTAAGGGAGTTTTCTCTTGGCATAGAGGCGCTCGAAAGGTTTGTAAGGCGCGAGCCGCTAAGGAATGTGCACGAGTGCGTGTTCGGAGTTCTTGCTCTTGAGAGCGAGCCGGTGGATCCTAGACTGTAAGGCTGCAGCATTTCCCTTGCCCTTGGTTTTTTAGTGGCGTAAAATATTTCAGCAAAACACCGAATAAGAGGAGGCGTTCACTATGGATGTTTCCGCACCCAAACTGGAATCTTCTCCCAAAAAATCATGGCTGGCCTCTTTTTTCACGTGGGGCTTCGCGCTCTTTTGGAATATCTTTCTCATACCTTTCTGGTACGCCATAGCCACCGGCAAGATGAAGGCCGGAGGTGGGGGAAGTGTCTATATTGGCTACGCTGTTATCGCATTTTTTCAGCTTATAGGGTTTGCTCTTATATATCTTGCCGTAAAGGTAGGGAAGGCAGGGAAGGCGGTTTTTGACACAGTACCCGGCGGCATCGTAAAGAGCTCGGCAAAGGGCGGGGCAGTTATGATGGTGTTCTTTGCCGTTTTCTGGAACGGCATTTCGTGGATAGCGTTCGCGGCCATGATGACCGGGGATAAGGACATGCCGCTTTTTGCAAAGATTATAGTAGGGTTGTTTCTTGTTGTCGGTATCTTTCTTATTTATAAGGCAGTGCTTTCTATCATGCAGGCTGTGAGGTTTGGCTCCATAGCGCTCGTCATGGACCCGAACCCGGGCTCGATAGGCGGCGAGGCCGGAGGCTCTATAGAGCTCTCGGTGCCGTTTAAGCTCGATAACCGCTTTGATGTTTCTATAAGCTGCATACATAGTGTTACTACCGGTAGCGGCAAGAACCGGAGCACCACGAAGACGCTTCTTTGGCAGGAGAAGAAGGTGGCAACGCAGGAGATGAGCCAAAAGGGCACGTTGCTAAAGTTCAAGTTTTCGATTCCGGACAACATGCCCGAGAGCGAAGAGCCGTCGTCGAATTACAGGTACTGGACGATTAACGTTACTTCCGGCGATATCGCCGGAATAGACCTTTCGCAAAGCTTCAATGTGGAGGTAAGGAGGACGGAGGCCCCGCTCAAGTCGTCTGTGAAAGAAGACGCTGCCGCGGCCCTGGATGCCGCCATGCGGCCGCCAAGGGGCGTTATCATCGGCGCAGACTCCTCTGGCGGCATGAGATTTTTTTATCCGTCAAGGAGAAATAGAGGTGCGGCAGTTTTTTTGTTTGGTATGGTGGCGGTTTTCGCGGTCGGCCCTTTCATAGGGTTTCATATTCTCGGCCGTTTATCGGGTGGAGCGCATCCGGGAATGTTTGGTCCGTTTGCCCCCGTGTTTATAGGCACAGGCGCTTTGGTTGTGCTTGTTTTTGCGGCGCTTGCCGTCCTTGTTGTCTTCGGTTCGCTCGAGGTGATAGTGAGTGGCGCCTCGGTGCGTAGTGTCGGCAGGGTTCTAGGTTTCACTATTAGCAGGCGCGAGATGGCGCTTGCCGATATTGACGCATTTGAATATAAGACCACGGCTCAGGCCGGTGATCCGGAGGCCGGTAACGTCAAGGTGAGTATCTATGCGAGATCGAAGACAGGACAAAAGATTATTGTTGCAAACGGCCTCTTGGGCTTTGCCGACGCGGCAAACGTAAAGTCCATGTTCGAGTCGCTTACCGGCAAGGGCAAGGCCGGGTAAAGCTGGTGTAGCCGTCCCGGGTTGCATCCCCGAACGTTTTTTTATTTCACCACTTGTCTTCGGTTCTTGGCGTCGCAAAATGTTTCAGTAAAATACTGAATAAGAGGAGGCGTTCATCGTGGATAATTACGCTGTAAGCGGCGTTGTAAGGTCCAAGGCAACAAAGTCGGCTGTTGTAAGCATAGTGCTTGCAGTTGTATGGATAGTCATTCTGGCGATAATCCTGTCGATGGCCTTATCGGACGGCGCCAAAACCCCTGTGCCGACGATGATATTTATCGGGTTCATAGCTCTGGTTTGCGCCTTTTTTATTTATAATGCCGCGCTCGGTGTGCTGCAGGCCGTAAAGTTCGGCTCCGTTGAGCTTATGATGGACCCCAACCCAGGCTCTATCGGCGGCGAGGCCGGAGGCGTTACGGAGATTCCCGTGCCTTTCGATAAGGATAATGTATTTTTTGTGTCGCTACGCTGCATTCACCGTGTTGGCGGCGGTGGCGGCAGGCGCAGCAGGGTATCGAGCACCGTTCTCTGGCAGCATCAAAAGCGGGCAACGCAGGAGCCGTGCGAAAAAGGGACGCGCCTGAAGTTCAAGTTCGCCGTTCCGGGCAATATGTCTGAGAGCGAGGCGCCGTCATGGAATTACAAGTACTGGCTGGTAGGCGTTTCCTCCGGAGATATCAAGGGGCTGGACTTTGCCCAGAGCTTCGTTGTCAATGTCGTGAGGACGGCGGCGCCGCTAAAGTCATCCATAGAAGAAGCCCCGGGGGTAGAGTTGGAGACTTTCTCTATAAGGTCTTCGGTTGACGTCGAGATAGGCGCTGACGGCGCAGGCGGCATGCGGTTCTTCTATCCTGCATGGAGAAAGAAAATCCGCGTGGCCGTGCTGGCTGTCATAGCCGTTCTTTTCGGGGTTCTGATTTACGCAATCGGCAGGGCCCCTGGCGGAGCCACGCCGGTTGCGGCCTATGTGCCGTTTACCGTGCTTTTTTTGCTGTTTTCAGGGCTTGCCGTTTATGCGGCCCTGAATTCGCTGGAGGTCGTTGTTACGTCCTCTGTGGTGCGCTCCGCAAAGAAGGTCATGGGCTTTGTCGTGAAGCAAAGAGAGATGAATGTTTCCGATATAGCGTTTTTCGAGTGCATGAAAGGTATTCACGCGAAGAATGCCGCGCCCGAAGATATAAGGTTCAATATCGTAGCAAGCTCGAAGAACGGCAGGAAGATGTACGTTGGCGATAATATTCTAGGAGAGGTGGAGGCAGCCAATGTCAGGTCCATGCTGGAGGCTATCACAGGAGTTACGCCAAAACCCAAAAAAGAGGATAAGCAGGAGAGGTTATAGTTTGCGGCTAAAGACGTAAACCGCCCATATCCTTTTGATATTAAACGCTTATTTTCTTGACACAGGGCTTTTATGTGATAAAATACCTTTTTGCCGCATGAAGCTTTGTGCGGCATAGGATTTTCAGGCGCGGCGCCTTTTGGTGTTGCTCTGCTTTTTTTCTTGAAAATCAAGCGGTTACACAGGCGCGTAGCTCAGGGGTAGAGCGCTACCTTGACACGGTAGAGGTCGGCGGTTCGAAACCGCCCGTGCCTACCATTTATCCGAAGAAGGCGTCTTCCTTCTTTCCGGTTCCGGAGGGAGGCGCCTTTTTGTTTGCATTACGGCAGGGAGGCCGATGGTAAAGGTCAGTTTGCAGGGCGGCAAAGAGGGGAGTTTTTCAGAGGGAACCCTCGTATTGGACGCCATAAAAGAGCTGGATAAAGAGCTCTACAAGGACGCTGTTGCCGTAAAGATGGACGGCGTGCTACGTGACTTGACCGTCAAGCTTGACGGCAATGCAAGTAGCATCGAGGTCATCACGTCATCTACGCGCGACGGGCTCGAGGTAATAAGGCATTCAGCCGCGCACATCATGGCAGAGGCGGTGCAGTCGCTCTTTCCAAACGTTAAGATTGCCATAGGCCCGGCCATAGAGGACGGCTTTTACTACGACTTTGACACAGAGCGTCCGTTTACGCCCGAGGATATAGAGAAGATAGAAGAAAAGATGCGCGAGCTTGTAAAGGCAAACAGCCGTTTCTCTCGCGAGGACATGCCAAAGGCCGATGCGTTAAAGCTCTTCAAGGATAGGGGAGAGATTTACAAAGAAGAGCTCATAAAAGAGATTAACGATAAGACCGTCAGCGTGTATAAGCAGGGCAGCTTCGTAGACCTTTGCAGGGGCCCTCACATCACGGCATCGGGAAGGGTAAAGGCATTTAAGCTTACTGCCACAGCCGGAGCGTACTGGAGAGGCAATGAAAAAAACAAGATGCTCCAGCGTGTGTACGGCACGGCATTCGCATCGAAGAAAGAATTAGACGATTATCTCGCGAGGCTCGAGGAAGCGAAGAAAAGGGACCATAGAAGGATTGGCAGGGAGCTCGACCTCTTCTCCATAAACGACGAGATAGGGCCGGGCCTTGTTCTCTGGCATCCAAACGGCGCAATGGTGCGCCACTTAATAGAGACGTTTTGGAAGGGTGAGCACATAAAGGGCGGGTATGAGTTAATCAATACGCCGCATGTTGCGAAAGTTGATTTGTGGAAGACAAGCGGGCACTGGGATTTCTACAAGGACAATCTCTACAGCCCCATGGACGTCGAGGGTCAGGATTACATAGTAAAGCCCATGAACTGTCCGTTCCACATACAGATATACAAGAGCAGCCTTAGAAGCTACCGCGATCTTCCTGTAAGGTACGCGGAGCTTGGCACGGTTTGCAGGTACGAACGCTCGGGTGTGCTGCACGGGTTACTCAGGGTGCGCGGCTTTACGCAGGACGACGCGCATATATACATGACGCCCTCGCAGCTCGAGACCGAGATAAAAGGGGTGTTGAAATTTACCCTTTACATCCTGCGTTCTTTCGGTTTTAATGATTATGACGTGTATCTTAGCACCAGGCCCGAGAAATACGTGGGTTCGCTCGAAAACTGGGCAAAGGCAGAGGCGGCGCTAAAGGCCGCGCTCGAGAGCGAGGGGCTTAAGTACGAGGTAGACCCGGGCGAGGGAGTTTTCTACGGCCCGAAGATAGACATAAAGATAAAGGACGTCATCGGCAGAAGCTGGCAGTGCTCGACCATACAGGTCGACTTCAACCTTCCCGAGCGTTTCGGCGTCACCTACAGGGACGAAAAGGGCGAGAACGCGCAGGCCATCATGATTCACCGCGCTCTGATGGGCTCGCTGGAAAGGTTCTTTGGCTGCCTCATCGAGCACTATGCCGGGGCCTTTCCGTTCTGGCTTGCTCCGGTGCAGGCGATTGTGCTTACGGTAACGGATAGAAATAACGAGTACGCAGAGACGGTTGCAAAGAAGCTACGCGCCGCGGGAATCAGGGCCGAGGCGGATTTAAGGAACGAAAAGCTCGGCTTCAAGATACGCGAAGCGGAGTTAAGAAAGATCCCCTACATGGTGGTTACCGGGGATAGCGAAGCGGAAAAGGGCCTTGTTACGCCGAGGGCAAAGGATAAAAAAGAGCTTGGCGCAATGGCCGTAGACGAGTTTGTTTCGATGCTTAGTAAAGACAATAAGCCCGAGGGGGGTGGATACTTATAGTGAGCAATTTTCCGGCAAAGCCGGGGGCGGTTAAGAAGGACACGCAGCGGGTCAATAGAATGATACGCGTGCCGGAGGTTAGGGTCGTTGGAGTAGACGGCGGCCAGGTGGGCGTGCTGCCCACACCCGAGGCATTAAGGATGGCCGAGGACGCGGGGCTCGATCTTGTCGAGATATCGCCCAACGCAGAGCCTCCCGTATGCAGAATAATGGATTACGGCAAGTACAAGTACCAGCTAAACAAGAAGGCGCACGAGGCAAAGAAGAAGCAGACCGTAATCCACATAAAAGAGGTAAAGTTCCGCACTCGCACAGAGGAGCATGACTTTCAGTTCAAGCTCAGGAACATAAGAAAATTCATCGAGCACGGCGACAAGGTCAAGATTGCGGTGTACTACAGGGGCAGGGAAATGGCGCATCCGGAACTAGGCATGGCAATGCTTACGAAGGTCACCGAGGCCGTGAAGGACATAGCGGTAGTAGAGCAGCCGGCGAAGCTCGAGGGCAAAAGGCTCGGTATGATGGTCGGGCCATCGTCGCAAAAGTAGTTTTGCTCGAGCGCTCTATTGTAACAGTAAAATCAAAAAGGGAGAATGTAAGATGCCGAAGATGAAGACTAATTCCGGGGCCGCAAAGAGGTTCAAGGTCACGGGCAGCGGTAAGATAAAGAGGGCCAAGTCCGGGACGAGGCACCTCTTGAACTCGAAGAACAGGAATAGGAAGAGGAGGCTCAAGGAGGATTCGTACGTGGAGAGCGCGAACATGAGAAACATAAAAATGCTTCTCCCGAACGCATAAGGGCCGTTAACCGGTAAACGAACGCGGCGCTTTTGCGCCGATACGAACGAAAGGAGCATCGTAGCATGCCGAGGGTAAAAAGAGGCGTACACGCCAAGAAAAAGAGAAAAAAGATATTTAAACTTGCAGCCGGTTCAAGGGGCGCGAGAAGCCGTCTTCTAAGGACGGCGACCGAGAGTGTCGAGAGAGGGCTCGTATACGCCTTTGCGCACAGGAGAAGGAAGAAGAGAGAGCAGAGAAGCGTATGGGTAGCGCGCATAAACGCCGCAGCCAGGGCAAACGGCATAACATACAGCCGCCTGATATCCGGGCTTATAAAGGCAAACGTCGCGCTCGATAGAAAGTCGCTTGCCGACATGGCGGCAAACGATCCGGCGGCATTTGCAAAGGTTTCTTCCATAGCCAAGCAGGCTGTTGGCGCATGAGCGAGACCCTCGAAAGACTGAGGGCCGAGGTACTTGAAAAACTAAAGACTCTCGGCTCGAAGGAAGACCTGATAGAGATAAAGAACAGGTATCTTTCGAGGAAAGGCCCCATAGCAGACCTTTTAAAAGACCTCTCTGCCCTGCCGCCCGAGGTAAGGCGGCAGGCTGGAGAGGCCATAAACCGCGTAAAGACCGAGCTTGAGGAAAAGGTCGCTTCCCTTCTAAGAGAAACTCTCGAGCGCGAAAAATCCGATAAATTAAAGACCGAAAGACTGGACGTAACGCTCCCGGGTAGAGGCGCTCGCTTAAGCGGCGCTGTGCATCCCGTTACAGCGGTCATGGAAGAGGTCGAGGACTACTTCGTAAGCCTCGGCTTTTCGGTAGCCGAAGGCCCTGAGGTCGAGACCGATTATTATAACTTCGAAGCGCTTAACTTTCCAAAGTCGCATCCTGCCAGAGACATGCAGGATACTTTCTTTATCTCAGATGATTTGCTTCTTCGTACTCACACATCCCCTGTTCAGATACGCGTTATGGAAAGGGGCAAGCCGCCGCTTCGCGTAATCGCGCCGGGCACGGTCTACAGGCACGATAGCGACGTAACTCACTCGCCGATGTTCCATCAGGTCGAGGGGTTTATGGTGGACGAGGCCGTAAGCTTTGCAGACCTTAAGGGCACGCTAAACGGATTTTTGCATAAGCTTTTTGGCAAGGAACGGGCAACGCGCTTTCGCCCAAGCTTCTTCCCGTTCGTTGAACCCGGGGCAGAGGTGGATATAGAGTGCGTCATATGCTCGGGCGAGGGGTGCAGGGTATGTAAGAACACCGGATGGCTCGAAATCCTTGGCGCAGGCATGATACATCCGAATGTCTTTAAGCACGCGGGCCTTGACCCGAAAAAGGTCTCGGGCTTCGCATTTGGCATGGGCATCGAGCGTATTGCCATGCTCAAATACGGCATAGACGATTTGAGGCTCTTTTTCGAGAACGACGTAAAGTTTCTCTCCCAGTTCGCTTAAATTATTTTATAAAAGGACGTTTTAAAGATGCTCTTCAGTTTTGAATGGCTAAAGCAGTATGTATCCACTAAGCTCACGGCTACGGAAGCAGCCGAGCGCCTTACCATGGCCGGCGTCGAGGTCGAGAGTGTAGTCAGGGCAGGTAAGGGCATAAGCTCTGTCATCACTGCCGAGATACTAAAGGTAAATAAGCATCCGAATGCCGACCGTTTGAGGCTTTGCGACGTAAAGACAAAGGACAAAGAGTTCTCTATCGTCTGCGGAGCTTCCAACATGAAGGACGGCGACAAGGTGGCTCTTGCGCTCGACGGCGCTACACTTCCGGGCGGCGTTACTCTAAAGAAAACCAAGATCAGAGGCATCGAGAGCCAGGGCATGATGTGCTCCGAGGTCGAGCTCGGTATTGCGGATAAGAGCGAGGGCATAATGATACTTCCCGCCGACACTCCTATTGGCGAGGATATAAACGACGTCCTTGCGTTAAATGACGACATACTCGATGTGTCCATTCTTCCGAACCGTGCCGATTGCCTAAGTGTTGTTGGGCTTGCCAGGGAAATCGCTGCTGTAGCAGGCGAGAAGTTCGCGGTTAAGGAAACGAAGCTTAAGGAGTCGAAGAAAAAGGCAAAGGACTCGCTGAAGGTCGAGATAAAGGCAACGAAGCTTTGCGGACGCTACTCTGCCCGCGTAATAGAGGGCGTGAAGGTAGGAGCATCGCCTCTTTGGCTTAAAAGAAGGCTCGAGAAGTTAGGGCTTCGGTCGATCAATAATATCGTGGACGTTACGAACTATGTCATGCTCGAGCTTGGGCAGCCGCTCCATGCATTCGATTTATCGAAGCTCAAAGGCCAGAAGATTATAGTGAGAGAGGCAAAGCCCGGCGAGAAGATAACAACACTCGACGGTAAGGAGAGGGACTTAAAGCCCGGGATGCTTGCGATATGCGACGGCGAGGGCCCTGAGGCTGTAGCCGGAATAATGGGCGGGGCAGGTTCCGAGGTCACGGATTCGACAACTACGATAGCACTCGAGAGCGCGTACTTCGACCCTGCGAGCGTAAGGAACACCTCGCGCGCCCTCGGGTTGTCTAGCGATTCATCCTACCGCTTCGAGCGCGGCGTTGATATAGAAGGCGTCACCGCGGCACTCGACAGGGCAGCTGCCTTGATTCATGAGCTTGCCGGGGGCGAGGTACTTTTCGGTCAAATTGACGAATACCCTGAAAAGCATAAGCCCGTAACAATTGAATTCGATCTTGACAGGGCCTCCGCGCTTTTAGGGCTTGAGCTTGTTGAAAAAGATGTTACTGCCGTATTTGAAAGGCTCGGCATAGAGGTTGGGAAAAAGGCAAAGGGAGCGCTCTCTTGCGCTGCTCCGAGCTTTAGGCGCGACATTACAATGGAAGCGGACCTTGCCGAAGAGGCTGCAAGGATAATCGGATACGATAAGATAGCGGCAAGGGACCCGCTTGCGCCTGTTAAGGCTCCGGCGCTGCCATCTGGCTCTAATCTTAGAAGAAGGCTTTCACGCGCTCTTACGTCCCTTGGGTTTTACGAGGCCGTTAATCTGAGCTTTGTCTCTGAGAAGATTTATAAGATTGGCGGACGAGGCGTTGATAAGGCGGTAAAGGTGCTAAACCCCATTACCGAGGACCATGTGTACATGAGGGCCTCGCTTACGCCGTCGCTTCTTGAGAACCTTAAGTTCAATTTATCGCGTAAGAACGAGAACGTCAGGCTCTTCGAGATGAGGCCCGTGTTCGTTCCTTCCGGGTGCGCTGCAACCGCTCCAACGGAAAGGCTGACGCTTGCTGCCGTCATGCACGGAGCAAGGTTTGGCGGCGAGTGGAGTTCGCCAAAGGAGAATGTTGACTTTTTCGATGCAAAGGGAGTGCTCGACAGGGCGCTTTGTTCAATCGGCATAGAGGCCTCCTACGAACCATACGGCGAGGATAGGCTCTATCATCCGGGCAAGTGCGCGCTTCTAAAGGCCGGGGAGAAGACCATCGGCACGGTTGGAGAGCTTCACCCGGATATACAGGCAAAGTATGATTTCCTTACAACACCCGTGCTCTTCGAGATAGACCTCGATGCAGCGTTCGCGGTTTGCGGCGCCCTAAGAAAGTATAACACGCTTACGAAGTTCCCGGGCTCGGAAAGAGACATTGCCTTTGTCGTTGCCGAGGATGTGCGTTACGGCGACATAAGAACGGCAATTATTGCGCTCGATACGAAACTTATTGAAAATATTGAACTGTTTGATGTATACTATGGCCAGAATATAGGGGCCGGAAAAAAGAGCCTTGCCATAAGGCTCTCCTATAGGGCTCTTGACAGGACGCTAAAGGCCGAGGAAGTGGACGAGGTCAATGCTGTAGTCGTAGGCATGTTAAAGGATAAGTTTGGCGCGGAAGTAAGGATGTAGTCATTAGGTATCGGTTTCTTTCAACGGAGGAGCGAGATGACTAAGGCTGATTTGGTGGAAATTGCTTTTGAGAAGGTAGGTTGCTCGAAAAAAGACGTTGCCGACGTGGTTGACCAGGTGTTTGAGTCGATACGCGTCGCGCTCGAGGACGGGGATAAGGTGAAGATCTCGGGCTTTGGCAACTTTACCGTTAGAAGCAAGCGCGCAAGGCGGGGCCGTAACCCGCAGACCGGCGATGAAATCACCATAGAGGCAAGACGCGTGATGACATTCAAGGCGAGCCAGATACTAAAGGATTACGTCAACACCGGTAAGAAGACCGAGGCCTGATAGGCACGGAAGGAAGCTGTCATCATGTCCGCAAAGGCCGATAACATGGCAGTGGTTGTGCCCGAGAGGCTCTACTTCAAGATAGGCGAGGTCTCGCGGATAACCAGGGTAAAGCCGTATATACTCAGGTACTGGGAGAGCGAGTTTAAGATAGTAAGCCCGCAAAAGACCAAGGGCAACCAGCGGATGTACAAGAGGGCGGATGTCGAACTGGTGCTGCAGATAAAGAAGCTTTTAATCGAGGAAAAATACACGCTCGAGGGCGCGAAGAAGAGGATAAAGGAGATACGTAAGGAGCCGGCAAAGCCGCAGATGGCGCTGCCGTTTACAGATAAGAGTTACGCAAAGGCCCTTGAAACGATCAGAGAGGACCTTGCCTCCATAAAGAGCCTTCTATCCCGCTAAGGCTTTGGTAATCACGGGAAAATTTTAAGAGTAGCTGATAAAAGTCGGGGCGTAGCGCAGCCAGGTAGCGCACCAGCATGGGGTGCTGGGGGCCGTGGGTTCGAATCCCGCCGCCCCGACCAGTTTTTGAAAAGTAAGCAGCCGGAGCATGATTTTGCTCAGGCTGTTTGTTTTTTTGGGGATTGGAGTGGTGGGGGGATTTCTCTACCGGCGTTTTCGGGATTTTATAAAATAAAACCGCCGCCTTGCTTGAATATGCAAGGCGGCGGGTGGTCTGTCATGGCGTCAAGAGACGCGTTGTTTGATTAATAAGTGTAATCCTGCATACTGATGCCTGTTGTGCCGTTTGAACCGGTATTGCCTCCTGTGCCTCCGGTGCCTCCTGCACCTGAAGTGCCGATAAAGAAGGTGTTGCCGGTGGTGGTCAGGCTGTCTGAACTTGAGCGAAGTATTCCTACACTCATGCCTCCGCCTCCACCCGCGCCTCCGCCTCCTATTCCTCCTGCGCCGCCGTAGCCGCCATTACCCCCTGCGCCTACGTCAGTAAGACCGGTTGTGCCGCCTAGGCCGCCGTTACCGCCTGCGCCGCCGTTACCGCCGGTACCGCCGTTACCTCCAACTCCGCCCGAGGACGTAGTTATCGTATTATTGGTGACATTGGCGTTTGAGGATATTGCCAGTATGGCTATCGAGCCTCCGCCTCCCTGGCCTCCCTGACCTCCGGTGCCGCCGCAGCCGCCGCCGCCGCCTCCTCCTCCTCCATTACCTGTACCGGATAGACAGATGAAGACATAGCCAATTTGGCCTGCGCCACCACCACCACCTCCACCTCCGAAACCGTTGCCAGCGGAAGCGCCTGTGTTACCTGAAAGTGCAGACCAGTTATATCCGCTTATAAGGCCTTTATCCTGATTTGCAGGTAAGGAGCCTGCTGCGCCGTTTGCTCCTGCACCGCCTACAGAGCCGTTTTGGCCGCTGCCTCCGGGGTCGCAGGCAACTAATAATGGCACGATGCCTCCTGCTCCGCCCGAGCCGCCTGAGCCGCCTGAGCCGATTTGGCCGTTGAGACCACCGCTCGTGTCGTAGCCGCCGCTACCGCCTTTTCCGCCCGCGTTTCCGCAGGAATTTCCGCCGTTGCCGCCTGTTGCAGACACGCTTGTGTCAGCGCTGCCTGGCGCACCGCTTTGGCCGGCTGCCCCGGTAGTGCCTGTCGAGCCGTTACTTCCGGCATTGCCGTTTGCGCCGGCGCCTGCGGTTATATTGTTATATCGCAGATAGAACGATGCGCCTGCATTATTTAGTATAACGGTCTTGGAACTGGCGCCTGCCGAAGCGGCATTTGCCGATTGGATTGTAAATCCTTCCACGTAGCCTTCGCTAGCGTAATTGGCTACGGTAAGGCCGTCGACTGTTGGCGAAGATATTATAGTCGTATTGCTTAAGCTCCTGCTCCATGACGACGCTGCATTGTACTGTCCGTACAGGCTTACGCCGTTTGCAAGGGCAAGTGTTTCGTTGTACGTGCCGGTCGATACGAGAACGTTCTTTTTTACAGGGTCTACGTTGGCCGTGTTTATTGCGTGTTGTATGGTGAGAAACGGGCTTGCCATGCTGCCGTCGTTGGAATCCGAGCCGACACTGCTTACGAAAAACGATTTGCTTATTTCGCCGTCTATGCCGTCGCAGTTTGTGTCCGTGTATAAGTTGTCGGGCCTGTCCGGAGCCGCCGCGCACGTGGCTTCGCAGCCGTTAGTCAGGGTGCCGTCGTTGTCGTAGAATCCGCTGCTGCACGCGGTAATCGTGCAGGAGCCTGTGTTGCAGCCGTAGCTTGCGACGTTGGGGTATGAGAGGGCGGCGCAGTTGTTGCCGCAGGAGCCGCAGTTGTTTATGTTCGTCTGCAGATCGTAGTCTTCGTCGGTTAGTCCGTCGCAGTCGTTGTCTTGACTGTCGCATACGTCGGTCGCCGGCATTACGGCTCCGGTGCATGTTCCGAAGGCCCCTGACGAGCATTGTCTTGTGCCTGCCTTGCAAAGGCCTACTCCTGCGGTCGAGATGTCGGCGCCGTAGCACTGCATGAAATCGCCTGGCGAGCAAAGCGGCACGCTGCTTGTGAGTGTGGCGCATGCCCAGCTGCCGCCGGTTTTAAGGAGCACGTCGCCGTTACTGCACATGTTCGATAGCATGGATGCGGTGATGGAGCCAGGAGCAACAGCGTCCGCAAGTGATGCGCGAGAGGCATAAGGCACGACCGCAAGTTTCTGCCTCGGCGTCATCTCAGCGTCCGTGTCGACTGCTACGCCGATATATATGTCCGGGCCGCTTATGATGGCAGTATCTAGCGGCACGGTCTGGCCAAGCGTTACGGTAAAAATGCCGTTTGTAACCTGTACGCCTGTTAGTGTTTCCGTCCATAGATGCGCGCCGCCCGTGTCTACGTCGTATATCTTGAAAGTCATGTTGACCGTGCCGTTAACCGGCAGGTTGCCTGATGTAGAGAGCCTGCCCTGGTATGTCATGGTCCCGGGTACGTTTGCTGGCGGGGCAATTGCGTATGCATATGATGCGAGGAAGACGGAAAATACTGCTAACAGAAGGATATGCCGGCGAAGTCCGTTCATGTGAACTCCTTACTTAGAGGTTAGAGGACGTGAGCTATATCCAGCATGGTTATTTCGTAATTAGTAGGACAAAGTGCGTATGTGCTGATTTTACTCTTTATGCCATTTTAAAGCAATTTGTTTTTGTGATAAATCAGGATACGGTGGTGTTATTTGTTTGCAGGGATAATGCTCTTTAAAGATCTGTTTGGGGCGAGGGCGCGTAATTGTTTGAATAAAACCGCCGCCCTGCGATGCTTTGCAAGGCGGCGGTTGGTTATTTAAGGGAGGTGTTTATCTTGCCCGTTTGGCGCTGATTTTTCTGCCGCCTATCATGCTCTTCTGGAGGACGTCGATTACGACCTCGGCAGAGTCTTTCGCTACCTCGACGAAGGTGACCTTGTCGGTGATTTTGATATTGCCGATTGCCTTGCCGCTAATTCCTGCCTTGCTTGTGATCAGCTTTACAAGGTCTCCTGGCCTTAGTTTCTGCTGTTTGCCTGCGGCGATAAACAGGTTTACCATGCCTTCGGCAGCTCCCTGTCTTTGCGGCGTTGCCTGAGGCTCGGGAGGAGGGGCGCCAAAGCCTTCGAGCTGGAATTTCAGAAGCGCTGCCGCCAGTTCAACAGGCGTGAAGTCCGAGGAGAGCCGCTCTATCCTGTCCACGTATGAATCAAAGCGCTTGTCGGCGACGAATTCGTTGATCTTCTCTTTTAGCCTTCCAAGGCGCGCTTCCTCTATATCCTTATTCGATGGCAGCGCCTTGCGCTGTATCTTTGTCTTTGCAGCCGCCTGCACGAGCCGAAGCTGCTTATCCTCTCTCGGGGTGACGAAGGTTATTGCAACCCCTTCCTTTCCGGCCCTTCCGGTCCTGCCGATCCTGTGTATATAGGACTCGGGGTTTTGCGGGATGCTATAGTTTATCACGTGCGTGATGTTGCTGATGTCTATGCCACGGGCAGCGACGTCGGTTGCGACGAGCACGTCGATTTTGCTGTCGCGAAACTTTCTAAGCACTGTTTCTCTTTGCGCCTGCGAAAGGTCTCCGTGCATGGCCTCGGCGTCGTAGCCCCGAAGCTTTAAATCGTTAGCCACCTCGTCGGTTTCCCTCTTCGTATGGCAAAACACTAGAAATAAGTCCGAGTCCTCGACGTCTATGAGGCGTGTTAGCGCCTCGGTCTTTTCAGAGGCCCTCACTTCGTAGAATATCTGGCTTATCTTAGGAGCGGTGAGGGTGTCTCTGGATATGACGACCTTCTCCGGGTTTTTCATGTGGCGCTCGGCTATTTTTAGTATAGGCGCGGCCATGGTTGCCGAGAATAGAAGTGTTTGGCGCTCCTTGGGGGTGGAGTTTAGTATCATGGTTATGTCGTCGATAAACCCCATGTCGAGCATCTCATCTGCTTCGTCGAGCACGATAGTGCGTATGGAATTTAGCCTTAGCGTTTTTCTCTCGATGTGGTCCAAGAGCCTTCCCGGCGTGCCCACTACTACCTGTACGCCTTTTTTAAGGGCGCGTATCTGTCTTTCCATGGACTGGCCGCCGTAGATGGGCACGGCGTTTATCTTCTTTATCGCGCCTATCTTGTTTATTTCTTCGGCCACCTGGAGAGCGAGCTCTCTTGTCGGTGTTATGACAAGGGCCTGGGTTGTGAAGTCGTTTGTTGTGATTTTCTCTACAAGAGGCACTCCGTATGCGGCTGTTTTTCCCGTGCCGGTCTGCGCCTGGCCTATTACGTCCTTGCCTTTCAAGAGAAGCGGTATGGTACGAGCCTGTATGGGGGTTGGTTCCTCGAAGCCCATGCGCGTTACTGCCGCAAGGAGTTCCTTCGAGAGCCCGAGATCCGAGAATTTTATGCTGCCTTCTTCTTCTTTTTTCATTATGTCCGCTGTTGCGTATCCTTTCTCACGTTACTTAAGCTTACAGGATATCATAACCATAGCCTTTAAGCAACATGGTTCGGGGCCGGCCGTGCTCTTATGCCGCCGGTTCTAATTGTTGCAGAAAAAAACTTGAATTTATTAATCCTACAGTGGTATGATATTTTTCATCCCAAGCCAAGCACCATCAGTATGTTCTGCCGGCTCAACTTCTTGCGGTAGTTTGCCGATGGTTGCAATACCGGAGGTTTTTAAGTGCCCACAAAGTCGCTAATAGTGAATTGCATAATCGCGTCCCCTCAGGACGAGTCAAGGGTAATGTTTGTGAGGACCAAGAAGTTTCGGGACTTAAGCCTTCCCGGCGCGCTTGTGCCGGACGGCGCAAACGCGAGGGACTTGCTTGTCGCATCGGTAAAGGACAGGACCGGCATCACTATCGAGTGCTTTAAACGTCAGACCTATGATGTGCCGTTTAGCTCTAAGGATACCGAGTTCAACAGGACGGTCTACGTCTCCGAGTCCAACAGCGGCACGCCGACGACCATGGGTGACATGAACAAGTACGGCATAGAGATATATTCGCCTGACCTGCTTTTTAATAAGGACTGGACGGTAAAAAAGATGTACAAACTTGCCCCTGGAATCCACAAGACGCTCCTTTTATACTATATTGACGTTGCTGCAACCATTACCTCAAGGTTTCCTTCCTACACGCCGCTAAAAGAAGTGAATATGGAGAAGGTCTGTCTCGCTGCAGCCGGGTAGCAGGTATTTACGCGATAGCGCGGCGCAGACCGCAAGTTTTGGTCCTAACATGTTGTATTTGTTGTATTTTTGGTGTGCGTAGTGTCTGCCGTATTACTGCTGTTTTCGCCTGTTTTTATACATAACCAAATCACTCGACAATCGGCTTGACAAACTCTTCGTTATAGTGTATAAATTTTACTCCAAAATTTTCCCGTGACTGACGGAATTAAGGCGGACAACCGCCGTGGAGCGGGGGAAAATATAGAGTAGAGCCGACCGTCTGGGCATGGATTTAGCCGCTTGGCGCGTTGGTGCCGGGTGCGGGCAATCACATGGACAGAGGGCGGATAGCAAACAAATAGCATCCCTGCCTGATTCTGAGCCGAAGAGGATTTGTTCCCGCCCGTATATATCAGTAACCACATCGCGATGCCGCGGCAATGCAATGCCGGTCTTATTTAGTTGTGCAGTGCAGCGGATTTTGAAGGTAATCTAACTGTCAAAATTGGAGGCATGTATGGCAAAGAAGAAGAGCGCAAAGAAGAAGACCGCTGCCAAGAAGACTGTCGCAAAAAAGGCTGCAAAGAAGAAAGTAGCAAAAAAGAAGGTAGTAAAGAAAAAGGCGGCTAAAAAAGCCGTAAAAAAAGCCCCGGCAAAGAAAGCCGCGGCAAAGAAGGCTCCGGTGAAGAAGGCCGCGGCCCCGAAAACAACAACACAAAAAACAACGGAAAGGAAGAGTATGTCGAAGAAAATAGTTTGGACCGTTATAGACGAGGCGCCGGCCCTTGCCACGTACTCGCTTCTCCCAATCGTAAACGCATTTACACAGGCAGCAGGCATAGTGGTTGAGCCGAGGGACATATCCCTTTCCGGAAGAATCATTGCGAACTTCCCGGATAACCTCACGCCAGCGCAGAAGATACCGGACGAACTCACGGCCCTTGGCGAACTTGCCACGACCCCCGAGGCCAACATCATAAAGCTCCCGAACATCAGCGCCTCGATACCGCAGCTAAAGGCCGCTATAAAGGAGCTCCAGTCCAAAGGTTATAAGATACCGGATTACCCCGAAGAGCCAAAGAACGATGCCGAGAAGGAGCTTAAGGCAAGGTTTGGTAAGGTCCTTGGAAGCGCTGTTAACCCGGTACTTAGGGAAGGCAACTCGGACAGAAGGGCGGCACTTTCGGTAAAGAACTACGCAAAGAAGCACCCGCACAAGATGGGCGCGTGGGCAAACGATTCGAAGACGCATGTAGCCAGCATGACCGGCAGCGACTTCTTCGGCAGCGAGAAGTCCACGACAGTAGATAAGCCTTGCACCGCCAAGATAGAATACGTTGGCGCGGACGGCAAGACCACCGTTTTGAAGGAGAAGGTCTCCTACAAGGCCGGCGAGGTCATTGACTCGAGCGTGATGAACGTAAAGGCGCTTAAAAAGTTCTACGCCGAGCAGATAGATGACGCAAAGAAGCAGGGCGTGCTGTTCTCGCTCCATCTTAAGGCAACGATGATGAAGATATCTGACCCGATTCTCTTTGGCCACTGCGTAACGGTGTTCTTCAAGGACCTCTTTGATAAGCACGGCGCAGCGCTTAAGGAAATCGGCGTTGACGTAAGTAACGGTTTTGGTGATCTAGTCGGTAAGCTCGATAAGCTCCCGGCAGACAAGAAGGCGGCTATCGAGGCCGATATAAAGGCATGCTTTGAAAAGGGCCCTGAGGTTGCGATGGTCAATTCCGATAAGGGTATTACAAACCTCCATGTGCCAAGCGACGTCATCATAGACGCATCCATGCCGGCCATGATAAGGGAAGGCGGCAAGATGTGGGATAAGGCAGGCAAGACCAAGGACACCAAGGCCGTAATCCCGGATAGAAGCTATGCAGGGGTTTACCAGGCTGTTATCGAGGATTGCAAAAAGAACGGCGCATACGACCCGAAGACAATGGGCAGCGTTCCAAATGTCGGTCTCATGGCGCAAAAGGCCGAAGAGTACGGCTCTCACGATAAGACCTTCAAGGCCCCTGGTAACGGCGTAATACGCGTGGTGGACGACTCCGGCAAGACGCTTCTTGAGCAGAGGGTCGAGGAAGGCGATGTGTTCCGTTCCTGCCAGACCAAGGACGCGCCGATTCAGGACTGGGTAAAGCTCGCTGTTACGAGGGCAAGGGCTACTGGCTCACCTGCAGTGTTCTGGCTCGATAAGAACAGGGCGCATGATGCGCAGCTCATAGAGAAGGTAAATACGTACCTTAAGAACCACGACACCAAGGGCCTTGAGATAAAGATAATGGCCCCGGTGGATGCATGCACTTATTCGATTCAGCGCATCAGGCAGGGCAAGGACACCATTTCCGTTACGGGTAACGTTCTAAGGGATTACCTTACCGACCTCTTCCCGATACTTGAACTCGGCACGAGCGCAAAGATGCTCTCGATAGTTCCGCTTATGAACGGCGGCGGCCTCTTTGAGACCGGTGCCGGCGGCTCAGCTCCTAAGCACGTGCAGCAGTTCGAGGAAGAAGGATATCTTAGGTGGGATTCGCTTGGAGAGTTTCTCGCCCTTGCGGTCTCCCTTGAGCATATGGCAGCGGTATTCAAGGACAAGAGGGCGCAGGTCCTTGCCGATACGCTCGACAGGGCAAACGGCAAAATCCTCGACTTTAACAGGTCCCCCGCGCGTAAGGTCGGCGAGATAGACAACCGCGGAAGCCACTTCTATCTGGCGATGTACTGGGCTGAGGCCCTTGCCGAGCAGAATGACGATAAGGAGCTCAAAAAGAAGTTCGAGCCCCTTGCCAAGGTTCTCACTGCGAACGAGGCGAAGATAATGAAGGAACTCATCGACGCGCAGGGTAAGCCCCAGGACATCGGCGGCTACTACCGTCCGGACTTCGATAAGGCTACGAAGGCCATGAGGCCGAGCAAGACCTTTAACGACGCTCTGGCAGCGCTGTAATGATGTTTTGTCTGCGGCGCGCCTTGTAGGCGCGCCGCAGACATTATAACTTAATTTAAAAGAAAGATACCGGAGGTACTCAAAAATGCAGCTTACGGGACTTCTCTGGGGGCAAAAGCTCCTGAAAAAGGTCGAATTCCCCCATGCCGAGGTGCTTGGCCCCGAGGCAAGTGTAGACGACATTAAGGGCCTTATCGCAAAGTGCGGACAGGTGTTCATAAAGCCGGTGTTCAAGGGCGGCGTTGGCAAGAAGGGCAAGGCCGGGTTGATAGGCCGCGCAAAGGATATAAACGAGGCCCTGCACCACAAAGAAAGGCTCTACTTTGTCGAGCACAAGTTTGGCAACTCCGTTAACAAGGCCGACGGCGTGACCTTCGAGGGAGGGGTTCCGGCGAACCACGAAGTTTATTTCTCAATTACCGATTCAACGCAGTTTAGGGCGCCGATAATGACCATCACGCACCACGGCGGCGTTGATATAGAAGAGCTTCCGGCAGATAAGATCAAGGTCATTCCGTTCGACCCGCTAACCGGGCTAAAGAGCTACCACGTTGCGAACGCACTTGAAGAGCTCGGCGCGCCCTCTGAAATCATCAGCCCGCTCGTGCAGCATCTACCCAAGCTCTGGACGCTTTATGCAAATTACGGCATGAGCATGCTCGAGCTTAACCCAATAAGGATGTCCACTGCGGCAAAGGGACGCCTTACCCCCGTTGCCTGCGACTTTAAGGGCTCATTCGATATAGACAATCCGGCATGGAAGCAGCTTGATCTTCCGACCCATATCTTTGCATCCGATTATTCCGAGTTCGAGCAGGAGATTAACCAGCTTAGGACCTATCAGGGCCAAAGTGACGTGTTCGTTATCAACCCCGAGGGCACTATTACATCGCCGACATTTGGCGGCGGAGCAAACGCGCTCGTAACCGAGCTTCTTGGCGACCGCGCCACCATTTCCTCGGACTTTGGCGGCAACCCGCCCTACGAGAAGATGTTCGACATATCGAGGATAGTCTATAAGTACTGGCTAAAGCAGTCCAATGTGCTCTTTATAATCGGCGGCAAGGCCAACAACACCGACATCTACGAGACCTTCCGCGCCATGGCGGACGCGCTTCGGTCGCACTTCCAAAACTACGGGCCGACACCGCTCTTCGTCGTTATAGGCAGAGGCGGCCCTAACCTGATACGCGGCATGGCGTACATGAAGGACACCCTTGACCAATTGAAGCTTCCGTACAGGATATTCGGCCACGACAGCGCCATGAGCGAGGTCGTTAACTATGCCATGTACATAGACAGGTGGATGGAGAAGGAAGGCAGGAAGCAGATTGCCGAGAAGCTTGGCGCCGCAGAGAAGGCGTCGGCATAAAATATTCGAGGAGCGAACCAACATGCATAAACAGGGCGTAAAAAAATTCGGTTACTACGTCGGCGTAAACTCCCTTGCCGATATAGCCACTAAAGATGACAGGGTATGCGTTCTCAATATTCTCGGCACCGAGAGTAGAGGGGTTACCCCGGTAAGCCACGTGTACTCGGGCGGCAACATCGCATTCGGCACGAGCCCCGGAAGGACAGGGCAGGTGCTGGAAACCAAGCTCGGCAACATTCCCGTGTACAGCTCAATAAAAGAGGGCATTGCCGCAGGCCATAAGTTCAACACCGCTGTCATATACCTTCCGCCTTCCGGCGTAAAGGACGGCGTATCCGAGGCCGTGCACGCGAACCCGGACTTAAAGAAGGTCATCATACTTACGGAAAAAGTATCTGCGGCGGATTCGAGGACCATACGCGCAATATGCCAGGTAAACGGTGTAGACGTGTTCGGTGCAAATTGTCTCGGAGTAGCGGACGCATGGAACAAGGTAAGGATTGGCGGCGCTCTTGGCGGCAATAAGCCGGAAGAGTCCCTTGTAAAGGGCTCGATAGCGCTTTTCTCGAATTCCGGAAACTTCACCACCACAATCGCCGTGTACCTTCTTACCAACGGGTGGGGTACTACGACAAGCGTATCGAGCGGCAAGGACGTATACATACACTACGCCCCTGCCGAGTTCTTCCATGCCCTTGATAACGACTCGAGGAGCAAGGGAGCTGTCATATACTCGGAGCCGGGCGGTTACTACGAGCACGGCTTGAATATCACGAAGCCGACTGTTGCCTGCGTTGTCGGCAGGTGGAAGGCAAAGCTTACCAAGGCCTGCGGACACGCCGGAAGCCTTGCAGGAAGCGGAGACGACGCTGCTGCAAAGGAAAAGTGGTTCATGGATTACTTTGGCGTTAAGTCGGTGTACACGCCCGATAACCCCGTTGTTTCGAAGAAGGGCGCGGTTGTCACGAACATCGCTTACATCCCCGAGGCGCTTACCAAGGTCATGGAGCTAAACGGCGTAAAGCCTGACTTCGAGCCAAAGGGAGACCTTTCGCTTAAGTGCTGGTTTGCGAGCAACTCCGGCGTAAAGCTTCCCAAAGACCTCGACGTCGAGGCAGTGAAGGCAGTTAGTCCGTACGATGAGCAGATAGCGGTAATAGAGAAGCAGGTAGGAGCCCAGTACCCGAGGCAGGCCATGAAGGATACGAGCGGCGCTTCGATGATGGACCCGCAAACGCAGGTAACGAAGATATACAACGTCTCAATACTTGACGCTTCCAAGAAGTCTCTCGAGGAGAACCTGGTGCTTTCCCTTATAAAGAGCTATCCGGACGCCTACGGCGCGGATATCGCCAACATCGCCTTTAACGCGTACGTGAACCATCACGGCGACGCGGCACTTGCGGCCGTTGAGGCGGCAAGGGAGGCGGAGAGCTCGCCCAATACGGCTCTTAGCTCAGGCATTGCCGTGATGGGCAAAGGCAGGGTAAAGAACGCGCTTGAAGTATCGAGGATACTTGTTGACGCATTCGAGCACTCGGGTTTTAAGAGCCCAACCGATAAGTTCGATTTTAAGAAGCAGCTTTCCGCGCTTAAGGCCGAAGATAAAAAGGCCTTTACAGGAGACAAAAAGGACGAGCGCGCGGCTTTGATGCTTAAGGCCCTTGATAAGCTTAAGAAGAAGTCCGTGTTTGTCGAGTTTACGAAAGAGGCCGCAGGCGGCAGCCCGTCTGCAGAGGCGCTTCTCTCGGCCATATGGACGACCCTTGGCTGGGAAGCCCTCATGACAAGGGACATGGCCAAGGCAACGATACTCGCGCTTCCGTGGTACTCGCGCGTGCTTTCGGCATTCGTTGGACTAACCGCTTCGGCAGCAAAGCAGACCAAGGATTCTTTTGTCGGCGTAAAGAACGACGAACTCGTTGGCGGCTGTTCCTTTACGGAGACGGCGTTCCTTGCTCTCATTGGCAGAAAGCCGACCAAGGACGAGCTCTTTGAGTTCTCCATGCTTCTTGGTCTCATTATCTCGAACGGCCCGGGCACGATATCGGGCCAGGGCGCAAAGGGCGCTGTAAGTTCGGATGGCCCGGAGGATACTTCCAGAGTACAGATAAACAAGGGCTTCATCGGATTCCTTACGCACACGGGCTTTGCCCACGGCGGAAATGGCTACGAGGCTATCGAGTTCCTGATAGAGCAGTTCAAGGGATCGGGGCTTAAGGACCCGGGTAGTAAGAAACACGGCATAGACCTAAAGGCCATAGCCGAGAAGTACGCAAGAGAGTATAACGACTATAAGAACGTCCAGAAGGCAATCGGCAACCTCGAGTACAAGAAGATACCGTGCATCAACCACCCGGTATTCAAGGGCAAGCCCGTTAACTATGATCCGAGGGAAAGGTTCGTTGCCTCTCTCTTCGAGGAAAAGGGCATATATAATGTGTTCCACGATTTCTACCAGAACCTCGTTGCCTCGCTCTTCGAAAGCAAGGTAACGAAGAACGTCTACTGCGTGAACGTGGACGCGGTAATCGCGGTGATACTCTTAAAGATTGTATGGAAGCCGTTTGTGGAAGGCAGCATTGCCGACGCCGAGATAGAGAACGCGGCATTTACGACCTTCCTCTTTGGCCGTATGATAGGCTCCGCAGCCGAGATAGACGACCATACGAACCGCGGCCGCAACATGGATACGAGGACTGCCGCAAGTAAGTGCATGTACGTGAGATAAAGGGCGGCGCGTTCAAGCGTTACCTGTTTTTTGAAAACCCTGCGCTGCCGTTATTTAGGCGCGGGGTTTTTGTTTGACAAGTGCGGGTAATTGATATATTTTATTTTCAGTAAGCAGTGTGTCTAAACCGGAGGTGTTTTGTGAAAAAAGTACTTATTGTAGTCCTTGTACTGGTGCTGCTCGGCGCAGGCGGGGCGTATTATTATTTAAACTTCATGGCCCCTGCCGAAGAAGAGGAACAGACCGAGAAGGTAATAACAAAGACCATCGCGCTTGGAGCAAAACAGCCGGAAGGTGTTCCGGTGCCTATAACGACCGTGCCTCAGGCCGTGACCACGCCCGGCGCTCCTGCTGCGACCGCGCCTCCTGCGGCCCCTGCGGCAACAGCTCCTGCCCCGGCTGCTACGGCAAAGCCCCAGGTGGCGGCCACTGTAGCGCCTGCGCCCAAGCCGCAACCAACGGCCGCAGCCGTTACTTTTAAGCCATGGGTGGTTAACGTTGCGTCCCTTCCAAAGAAACAGGATGCGGAAAACCTGGCCAAGAAACTGGGGGACGCAGGTTTTAATGTTTACCAGATGAGCGCTGATGTAAAAGGCACGAAGTGGTACAGGGTCAGGGTGGGATTTTACGACTCAAAGGCCGATGCAGAGGCAGCTTCTAAGAAGCTCAAGGGCAAGGATAAGAACATAGACGACCCTTGGATGGTCAAGATAGATAAGGCGGAGTTCGATAAGTACGTTAAATAGGAACGGTTTTTGAGTGCCAGGCTGTTTACCCGGGCCGCCCGTAAAGGGGCGGCCCGTTTTTTTGCGTGCCAAGGGTAGGGGCAAGGCCGTGGTGGGGCGGAGGTCTTGGCGCGCTTTTTTAAAACCTTTGCTTGAAAAAGCCCCTGAAATATGTTAAAAAGACTGCTTCGCTTTAGAGGAAGGGGAAAGTAAGGTAACTATATGCACTTATTAAAGATTTCGGATTTGAAGAAGACCCAGCTCGAGGCACTTATAGAGCGTTCCCTGGTGCTAAAGAGCATGAGGAAGAGGGGCGAGGAGCATACCCCTTTAAAGGGTAAGACCCTTGGTATGATATTCGAAAAGCCCTCTACCAGGACCAGAGTATCCTTTGAGGCTGCCATGTACCAGCTTGGCGGCAATGCCGTATTCCTTAGCCATGGAGATTCCCAGATAGGCAGGGGCGAGCCTGTTCGTGATACATCCAGGGTCATGAGCCGCTACGTAGACGGCGTTATGATGCGTACCTTTGCCCATTCCATAATTGATGAGTTTGCCAAGTACTCGAGCGTGCCGGTTATAAACGGCCTTACCGACAAGCACCACCCGTGCCAGGTGCTTGCCGATATCATGACGGTAATAGAGAAAAAGGGCGGATTCGAGGGGCTTAAGTTCGTATGGGTTGGCGACGGCAATAATATGGCCAACTCCTGGATAGAGGCAGCGGCAAAGCTATCTCTGGATCTTACGGTCGCGTGCCCCGCGGGATATGAGCCTGATAAGGAAATACTTAAAAAGGCAAAGGCCAAGAAGGACTCGAAGATAGAGGTTACCAATTCCTTTGAGGCAGCCATGAAGGACGCGGATGTCATAAACACGGACGTCTGGGCGAGCATGGGGCAGGAGACAGAGAAGGAAAAGCGGGCAAAGGCATTCGCCGGCTTCGAGGTGAACGAGGCGGCCATGAAGCTTTGTAAGGAGGACGCCGTTGTGCTGCATTGCCTTCCCGCGCACAGGGGCGAGGAAATATCCGATGGTGTTATCGAAGGGGCAAATTCGGTTGTGTGGGACCAGGCCGAGAACCGGTTGCATGTTCAGAAGGCCGTGCTCGAGTGGTTAATCGGCGGCATAGAGCCGTAGTTTTTTGTTTACTTACATTTGCCCCAGAGCAGCCGTTACCGCCGGGGATTAAAAAAACGAGAGAGGTAGAGATGAAGAAAGGCGTAAAACGCGTTGTGCTTGCCTATTCGGGCGGGCTGGATACGTCCGTAATAATCAAGTGGCTTATCGAGAATTACGGCTGCGAGGTAGTGGCCTTTGTCGCTGACATAGGGCAGGGAGCCGAGGTAAAGCCGCTTAGGAAGAAGGCCATAAAGACCGGGGCATCGAAGATTTTTATAAAAGACCTTCGCGAGGAGTTCGCCAGAGATTACGTGTTCCCGATGCTCCGCTCGGGCGCGTATTACGAGGGCGGGTATTTGATGGGCACCTCGATTGCGAGGCCGATAATCGCAAAGGCGCAGATGGATGTAGCCAGGGCAGTCGGAGCCGATGCCGTATCTCACGGCGCAACCGGAAAAGGCAACGACCAGGTAAGGTTCGAGCTTACCTGCTATGCCATAAACCCGCACATAAAGATAATCGCGCCGTGGAGAGAGTGGGACATGAAGGGCAGGACCGATTTGATAGACTATGCCGAGAAACACGGCATCCCGGTCACTGCCACGAAGAAAAAGCCCTTTAGCACAGATAGAAACCTCTATCACATAAGCTTCGAGGGCGGAATACTCGAAGACCTCACAAAGGAGCCTCCGTCAGATACGTTTGTAATGACAGTACCGCCTGAGAAGGCCCCGAATAAGCCGACTTACGTAAGTGTAGGATTCAAGGACGGAGTGCCGGTAACCGTTAACGGTAAGAAACTTTCTCCGGCTGTCCTTGTCGAGACGTTAAATAAGATTGGCGGCAAGAACGCAATCGGAAGAATAGATTGCGTTGAGAGCCGCTATGTCGGCATGAAGTCCAGAGGCATATACGAGACCCCGGGTGGCACTATACTGCATGCGGCAAGAAGGGCAGTTGAGTCCATAACCATGGACAGAGAGGTAATGCACCTTAGGGATTCTCTCGCAGTGCGTTATGCCGAACTCGTGTACTACGGGTACTGGTTCTCGCCCGAAAGGACTGCGCTACAAAAGCTCGTTGATGAGGCGTGTATGGGAGTTACCGGAGAGGCGAAACTGAAGCTCTATAAGGGTAATATCACCATAGCTTCGAGAAAGGCCGAGGGCTCGCTCTATCATCCGGACTTTGCTACCTTCGAAGAAGACACTGTTTACGACCAGAAGGACGCCGAGGGGTTCATAAAGATAAACGCTCTTAGGCTAAAGATTAAGGCAATGACCTCGAAAAGGAAGAAATGAGGCTTTTAAGGTTTCAAAAAGACGGCAGAGCCTGCTCGGGCATGGCCGAGGGCGATACGGTTTACGAATTAAAGGGCGGCGATGTGCTTGGCTGCGGCCAGGCGTATACTGAAATAAAGGCAGAGAAGGGCGAAAAGGCAGGAGAGCTTTCTTCGTTTAAGCTCCTTAGCCCCGTGCTTCCGTCCAAGATTGTTGCTATAGGGCTTAATTACAAGGCGCACGCTGCAGAGTTTAATAAGGAACTTCCATCCGAGCCCATGATGTTTCTAAAGCCGTCGACCTCTGTCATAGGCCCTGGGGATGCAATAGTCTATCCTTCGCACATGTCCAGACGCGTCGACTACGAGGCCGAGCTTGCAATTGTTGCCGGGAAGACGGCAAAGGACGTAGAAGCGGGCGATGCCAGGGACTATATCCTCGGCTATACCTGCATAAACGACGTTACTGCCAGGGATTTGCAGGGTAAAGACGTCCAGTACACGCGTGCCAAGGGGTTCGATACCTTCGCGCCAATAGGGCCGTGGATAGAGACAGAGCTTAAAGACCCGATGAACGTGCGCGTGGAGAGCTACTTAAACGGAGAGAAGCGGCAGGATTCCTCCACAAGCGACATGATTTTCAGCGTGTATGAGCTTTTCAGTTTCGTAAGCAAGGTAATGACGCTTTACCCGGGCGACGTCATAGCAACGGGCACGCCTTCGGGGGTCGGCAAGATGAAGCCCGGCAATACCATAGAGATACGGGTCGAGGGCATAGGCTCTCTTTTGAATACCGTAGTTGAAAGAACACAAAAATAAAAGAGCGGAGGTTTCAATATAAATCATGTCAGATGAGTACATCCAGCAACTCTTTGCCGAGCGCATAGGCGGCGAGAACTTCGGCAAAGATACAAAAATATACAAGTTCGAGAAGATAAAGCGGGCAAAGGCCGAGGCAAGAAAAAGTAATCCAACGAAGGAGCTTCTTGACTTTGGCGTTGGAGAGCCCGATGAAAGGGCGGCTGACGTCGTAGTCGAAGCCCTGAAGATAGAGTGCGGCAAGCCGGAGAACAGGGGATACTCAGATAACGGCATAGCGGAGCTTAAGGCTGCTGCTGCAAAGTACATGGACAAGGTCTACGGTGTTTCAGGCCTTGACCCGGAGACGGAAATCATACACTCCATAGGCTCGAAGCCGGCGCTTGCGATGCTTCCTGACTGCTTCATAAACAAAGGCGACGCGGTGCTTATGACAGTGCCCGGGTACCCGGTGCTTGCAACCCATGCCGAGTGGCACGGAGGAACTACCGTTAAGCTTCCTCTTAAGGAAGAAAACGGATTTCTCCCGGACCTGGACGCGATAAAGGAAAAGGATTTAAAAAAGGCGAAGATACTCTATATCAATTATCCCAACAACCCGACGGGCGCAACCGCTACCGTGGATTTCTATAAGAAGGTTGTGGAGTTCGCGAAGACGAATAACCTCGTTGTGGTGCAGGATGCCGCCTACGCCGCACTTAGCTACGAGAGCGGCAAGCCGCTAAGCTTCCTTACCGTGCCCGGGGCAAAGGATGTCGGCATAGAAATCCATTCCTTCTCAAAGGCCTATAACATGACGGGCTGGAGGCTTGCCTTCCTTGCCGGAAATAAGAAGGTCATAAGCGCATTCGCAAACGTCAAGGACAACTACGATTCAGGGCAGTTCATCGCGATACAGAAGGCGGGCGTGTACGCGCTCGAGCACCCGGACCTTACCGATAAGATAACAGCCAAGTACAAGAGGCGTCTTGCCCTTATGGTGGACGCGCTAAATGCCGTGGGTTTCAAGGCAAAGATGCCCGGAGGCTCGTTCTATCTTTATGTAAAGGCGCCAAAGGGCGCAAACGGGACTCAGTTTAAATCGGCTGAGGAAGTGTCCGAGTACTTCATAAAGAACGCGCACATCTCTACCGTGCCGTGGGACGACGTGGGCAGTTATCTTAGGTTCTCGGCCACGTTCGTTGCCAAGGATAAAGAAGACGAGACGCGCGTCATCGAGGAAATGGGTAAGCGCCTTGGCGCCCTTCATCTGGCGTTCTAAGCGTTAACGGAGATTATGTCCGGCTCGGTATACATCTCGATAGGCTCGAATACCGGAGACAAGGTTGCGAATATTCGCCGCGCCCTGGCCCTTTTGTCGGAGCGCCAGTTCGCAACAGTCGAGGCCGTATCTCCGTTTTATTCGACAAAGCCGTGGGGCAAGACAGACCAGGATTCTTTCGTGAATTGCGCTGCCAGGCTCGCTACCTTCCTTGCCCCGGAGAAGCTTCTTACGATGCTAAAGCTAATCGAGACGGAGATGGGCAGGACTCACACCGGCAAATGGGGCCCGCGTGTCATAGACCTGGATATAATATTCTACGGCCATGAAGTAATCAAGACCGAGGAGCTTACGATTCCGCACATACATATGCACGAGAGGCCGTTCGTGATGATTCCCTTAAACGACATCGCGCCGGAGGTCGAGCACCCGGTCTTTGGCGTGACAGTAGGAGAGCTGGCAGCGGAGTTTTTCCCTTCCGAGGATGTCAGCAAAATGGAGGAGAAGTGGGAAGGTTCTTAGGCATACTCGTATTCCTTGGCGTGATCTATTTTATCGTGAAGATTGCGGTGAGGGCGGCGTTGAGGCCTGCGGGACAGCGCATCGAGCCTTCAGAGCCAACGCAGGGCACGGCGCAGCCGCCGACCCCGTCAAAGTCTTACGCCGAAAGCAAGGCCGGCAGAAGCGACATGGTCTACGATGAAATGTGCAAGAGCTACATCTCCGAAGAGAACGCGATGAAGTTAGAGCACGGAGGAAAGACCCACTATTTTTGCGGCGGCGCCTGCCGCCAGATGTTCTTAAACAGCCAGGGCAGCGGCCCGTATTGATTTGAGCGCGGCTTAAACGGATTAGAGCCCCTTCTCCAGCTTTTCGGGAGAGGGGGTTTTGTTTTTGCGGCGTGCTGTGGTAGAATCGGGGTGTGGCAGTGTGAGGCAGTGCCGGATGTTTGGGTTGTAAATACGAGGGCGAAGCTATGAAAAGGTTATATCCTTGCAAGATAGTCTATAAAAACAAACGGCGAATTGTTGTCTGGGTAACCGATGAAGACGCGGGCGATGTTCCAGGAGAAGACGATGTTTTCATGGTAGACTCGTTTGGCGATTTGATTTGCGCAAAAAATAGAAAGGATTTAAAGAAAATATTAGGTAAAAGTTTTGGAAAAGTTTTATGGGAAGGCGAGGGCGTCTATAATTTTGACAGGTTTTGGAGTGGATTGAGTACACTTAAAAGCGGCAAGGTCGTTCCTGTCAAGGTATGCGACGTGATTATTGATGGTTGGAATTTTATCGAGGATGTAATGTGGACGTTTTTTAGGAATAAAAGGGAAGGCAGCAAATTGTGGACGAATGTGCCTGGAAGGGTTTATCAGAAATTTTTTTACGGTATAAATTTGCCAGCAATAACTCCGGAAGGCAAACACTACGATGCGGTTTTTACCGGTGAAGAGATTCGTGCCCTTAGGAAGAACATGAAAGAAACATGGAAGTTGTTGGAGAAAGACCCAAGATTTTGGGGCGTTTCCAAGCCAGCATAGGGTGTTTTTTGCGGGATAATTATGACAACGACGACAGCAAATAATGGCAGCGTGTGGACGATTTTAGGCGGCTTTGCTGTTTTTATTTATGCAGGTTTTTTGCTGCTTAGCGGATATCTGGCTTTAGGAATGTTTTTTTCTGTTCCGCCCGGCATGGCGTGGTACGAACATTTTTTGCCGCACAATTTGTCGTATACGTTTATTCCATATTTTGTATTGATGGCGACTTCTATCGCAGGGCAATATAGAGAAGCGTTTAGCCTGCGCCTTGCGGCGCAGGGATTTGTAAGCGGTGTGTTATTGCTGTATGCTGCTCTGCACCATACCTTTGAAAATATAGCGATGGTGCTTGGCGCGGCGCATCTGCTCGTGACAATACTTTCTATCTGGCTGAATTTGCATTTTATAGGAAAAAAGAAAGCGGCGTAAGGCCGTTACCGTCTCTTTGGCCAACCATACCGGCCAATTTGGCAATACCATGATAAATCTAATTATGACTTTTAGAAGGAATTGTGATGTTAACCGCTATTGAAAGAGGGTGCAAAGCATGGGATGCAGGTAAGCCCAGGGTTGCTTTTGATATATTTAAAAAAGCAGCGCTGTCCGGCGATGAGGAAGTTTTTCTGAATCTTGGGCATTGTTACCTTGCTGGTAAGGGGGTGAGGAAAAATTTAAAAAAAGCAATGTTTTGGTATAAGAAAGCAGTGCGAAGTGGTGATGGGGCTGCAGCAGGTAATATAGGAATAATGTATAGAAATGTTGCTAACTTTCAAAGAGCGAGGCATTGGTTTAAGAAGGCAATTGGTCTTCGTAATGGAGGTGCGGCATTGGAGCTGGCGAAGATATATTTACATGTTAGGAATAAGAGTAATATAGGGAAAGCAAAGAAATACCTGAAGATAGCCATAAAGTCTAAGTATATTTCCGAGTATGACAAAGAAGAAGCTGTGGCAATATTGGGAACTTTGAAAAAAGCCGTATAGATACCGTCTTGGCAGTCAAGCGCCCTTTTCGCCGGTTCAAGTTTGCAACCCGAACCGGCAGAAAAATCCTGATAATGGAAGACTGATAATTTGTTTTGCGGTCATTCCTACATCTCCACCCTTGTGGTTATCCCGTGGAGCTTACTTGCCGGAAGGTTATAGAACTGCACGAAGTTCGGCGAGACCTTTCTTAGAAGCGAGAACATCCTCCAGAAGATATTTTTCGTCGCTATGTCCTCTATGCCGTAAAACATGACCTTGGGCTTTATGTTGTGCTTTTCGAGTATC